>JAYTYG010000478.1:0-8236 GCA_043742585.1 Spartobacteria bacterium | reverse complement strand
CGAACAATGCCGGAAATTTTATTACCGCTATTACCTGGAGTGTTCGCAGCTACATCAAAAATAAAACCGTCAACGCGCACTCCGGTAACGGTGCGCAACCATTGAGCCCAATGCACGGTGCTTTCGGTGAAGAGCCCAACACTGCTCTCGGTTACGACGTCCTGGCGCACAGTGTTAAATCTGTAGCGACGTTGCGTTTCATACAAGCCAATGCCGTTGATTAGATCGCTTCGCGTCTGAATACCGAAAGTCAGCGCAGATTCGGGTTGAAGGAAAAGTAACCCGTCATAGGTCCGAGATAGATCACCGCCGATGACGTAACGTTTTTCGCCCTGCTCAAATTGGTCGCCGCGCTGCGGATTTTCGAGCGCGTAAGTGAAGTTAGAAAACAGATCGAGATCATAATAGAATCCGTAGAGATTGAGCTTGGTGGTGACATCATCTTCGCGCCGTTGTCCGTGAATTTGCAGGCTGTAACGCTGGCTGTTACCGCCGTCTGTCGGATCAACGAAACCGAAACGATCAATTTGCCCGCTATTTATCGCGCGCTCCGGGATCTGGTCGGTGCTTCGCCAATCGCCATGATAACCCATAAAGGAGACCGAGAAATTGTCATGAGCGTCGCCCACAAAATAACGTGCAAAACCGTTCCAATGGTTAAAATTTTCCGGCAGCGCCCAGGGACCGTCGTAATAGTCGTATTCGCCCGCCAACGTGAGGCGCGGCGCTTTTTCTCCCTGGCCCAGCCAAAGGGTATCGCCGACGGCGCCTCGATAGTAATTATGCTCACCAAGCTCGAACGTAGCGAAACCTTTGGGCAAGGCATCGAGTAAATGAAAGTCCGCACTCCCCGCGCTCGAAAGTCCGCCTGATGGGTAACCACAAGTGTCTTACGGTCAGGGCCTTCAAAAACTACCGCGCGGATCCCGGAGTTTTTGCGGAGTTCAGCGGCGATCGCACCGCGACAGGCGTCGCACTGAATATCCGGCAAGCGACAACGAAAGTCGGCATCGGACAGCTCCGGGCCGCGCCGAAAATGCGCCACCACGACCACCGCCAATAGGAAAAGAGAGATAGCTGCTAAATGCTTCCACATAATTATAAAAAACTGTGTTGTTGGTTTTATCGGTCCAAAGAGGACTTTGAGCGAACGCCTCGCGCGTAGAGGACGATCGGCGATGCCGTGGACGACTGGCTCTGGCGGCCCCCAAAGTTACGACGCGCTCATTCAGGGAATGCTCAGAAGCCAGGGTTCGGTCGCCGTCGATCCAAACAAGAATCGCTGGCTAGCCGCACGAGCGAGCCGGGGAGAAATGAGGCGTCGGGACAACGCGCCTCGCAGCCACGCGATTGCGTGGCTATGGATGAGGGGCGGGCTCGCGCGCTTAGGCGAGCGGCGGCGGAGTCGGCGGAGCTTCCGTGCGAATCAATGCCGACTCAACCAATTCCGGCCACCGGCATTGGCCACACAGCAGGAGTAAAGGCAGGACGCAGCGGTCCTGCGCGACAAACTTCACTTCCTGCGCCTTCTTGAGCGCCGGCGCCTCTTGTTGATGATGCTGCTCGGCACTCTGCGCACTGGCAATTGCCGCACAAAGCCCGCAGGGATGTTTGCCGTCGAAGGTCGATTCCAAAGCCTCGCCGACAGTCGCCGTATGGGAACGACTAACGAGCATGCTTGTCCAGGCTGTCGCTTGCAGCACCATCCAGTGCGCCCCACTCAGGGAAAGCGCACAGCAGATAATCAGCAATTTATGAAACAGGGGCCTCACCGAGGCCGTAACTATGCCGTCGTTAATGCGTTGGCAAGCAGGCTTTCAAGGCGAAATTCTCGGCCAGCTCCGGTTCGCGCGCTGGCGTTCATCGCAGCGCTGGAACGACTTAGCGCGGTGAAGATGTGATTTGAGGGCCAGCGCCGAACAGGTGGGGAAAGGCACCATCGACATCATCGAGGCGGTAGAGTGATTTTCGCGCGGCGCTGACGGGAGCAATTTTATGATCGCGTCTATCATCTGGAATCCCATGGAGATAATTATTGTCCCAAACTCATGAAATACTCCTCTCAACAGTGCTCACCTCAAGAACTTCAGGCCGCGCTCGCTGCCCCGGAACCACCGCTGTTACTTGATGTCCGGGAGTATCCCGAATATGCGGCGGGCCATTTGAAAAGTGCGACGCTCATTCCGCTTTCGGAGATCGAACGGCGCTCGTGCGAGCTACCGAAAGACCGGCCGCTGGTCTGCATGTGTCGTTCCGGGCGGCGCAGTGCTGAGGCTGCATCCACGCTCGCGCGGCTGGGGTTCACGAACGTCAGTCAACTCACGGGCGGCGTGACGGCATGGGAGCAGGCTGGGCTGTCGCTCGAAATGGCGGCGCACGCGCCGTGGGCGCTGGAGCGGCAGGTGCGGCTTGTTGCGGGACTGCTCATTTTGCTTGGCCTGGGGCTTTCACGCGTCTGGCCGCTGGGCATCGTGCTCGCGTGGTTCGTGCCGGTCGGGCTGGTCTTCGCTGCGCTTACCGACTCGTGCATGATGGGGATGTTGCTCGCGAAACTGCCGTGGAACCGCTCCGCGCCGGCCTGCGCGCTATCCACGGGGGGTCAATGATTTGCGCGCACCGCCACCTTCAGCGTTCGCTGCGCGCGGTGCGCTTGGTGGGGATAGACGTCGAACTCGTCGATGAATTGTTGGTAAACCACCAGGAGGCGTTGCTTGTTCGATTCTAATTTTCGGTAGCCATGTGCCAATTCATGTGTTCCTGCTCTTTTTGTGAGTGCTTTGGATCGCCGTCAAAATAAGCCCCGCCGATTTAGGGGGAGGAAATAGATGAAACTTTCCCCTTTCCAGCGGAGAAATG
Organism: Spartobacteria bacterium; assembly: GCA_043742585.1. Lineage (GTDB taxonomy): Bacteria > Verrucomicrobiota > Verrucomicrobiia > Chthoniobacterales > Chthoniobacteraceae > CAIURC01. The sequence continues at coordinate 5,380 of JAYTYG010000478.1, read as the reverse complement.
GCCTCTATAGTGGCCGCCCTTTTCTCAACTCAGAGCCATTATTTATGTCGCAACATCGCAGCCTCAAAGGAGCCAGCACAATAGCCGCCAAACGTAACGTATTGAAACGTTTTGAGCGGGTCGAAGTTCTCAAAAAGCGTGGGCAATTTAAGCCCGGTGATAAAGTCATCGGACTGAAAAAGACCAAGCCAGACGAATAACCGCGCACCTAACAAATTAGCGCAAATTTATAGCCGCTCAGCTGCGGAGATGACTGGAGGATTCCTTCTGTCGTTTCTGTGGTGAAGCGGTTATTTTTTTGCGCAGATTCAGACCGAGCAACACAGATTTTTTGAGGGCTGCGGGCTGAGTTGGAAATTTCCCGATGACCTCAAGCGGTCGGGATCACCCCAGCCAAGTGTGCGTTGATGCCAGCCCCCTGCTCTTTGCGGCTTTGCGTTAAACCCTGATACGCCGCCTCGAATGCCGACGGAATAAGGATTTAACGCAGAGGCGCGGAGCCGCTGAGATATAAAAGGGGGGGCGGGCAAGCCAATGGCTGGGAGGGCCGGGGCTAGTGGTTGGTCACGCGAGCTTTGTTGGGTAGCCGCAGCGGCACTATAAGTCCCATGCTTCTCATGACTCCCATTCGTCCCCTCAAATCACGCGTGACAGACCACTAGCCAATGAATTCTTTGACTACGAGGGTGGCGTTGTGGCCGCCAAATCCGAAGGAGTTGTTGACGGCAACCCGAACCTTCTTCTCGCGCGCGGTGTGCGCGACGTAATCCAGGTCACAGGCGGGATCCGGATTGTCGAGGTTGATGGTGGGCGGGATGATGCCGGTTTTGATCGCCATCGCGCAGACCAGGGTTTCCACGGCGCCGGCGGCGCCGAGCAGATGGCCGGTCATGGACTTTGTGGAGCTGACCACCATGCCGTCGGTGCCGGGATCGTGGGCGCGGCGGGCGTGGGCGCCGAAGACCAGTTTCAGGGCCTTGGTTTCGCAAATATCGCCCATGGAAGTGGAGGTGCCGTGAGCATTGACGTAGTCGACGTCAGTCGCAGCGAGACCGGCCTTATTGAGCGCCATTTTCATGCAGCGCGCTGCGCCCAGGCCTTCGGGATGCGGCGAGCTCATGTGATAGGCGTCGGCGCTGAGGCCGTAGCCGGCGACTTCGCAATAGATGTTGGCGCCGCGTTTTTTGGCGTGTTCGAGTTCTTCGACGATGATGATACCGGCGCCTTCACCCATGACGAAGCCGTCGCGATCTTTATCAAAGGGGCGGGATGCGTGAGTGGGATCGTCGTTGCGGGTGGATAAGGCTTTCATGGCGGCAAAGCCACCGATGCCGAGCGGTACGATGGTGGCTTCGGAGCCGCCTGCGGCGAATACATCAGCGTCGCCGTCACGGATCATGCGACAGGCTTCCCCGATCGCATGCGCGGCGGTGGAGCAGGCGGAGACGGGGGCGAAATTGGGGCCGTGCCAACCGAACTCCATGGAAACAAGGCCACTGGCCATGTTGGAGATCATCATGGGGATCATGAAAGGGGAGATGCGGCTGGGGCCTCGGGTCATGAGGACAGTGTGTTGATCGCCGAGGCTTTTGAGGCCGCCGATGCCGCTGCCGATCATGACGCCGCAGCGCTCGCTGTCGTGGTCGCTGATGTCGGTGAGGCCGGCGTCAGCGATGGCCATGCGGGCTGCGGCCATGGCGAGTTGCGAATAGCGGTCGGCGTGGCGGACGTCCTTGGGACTGCTGAACCATTTGGAGGGGTCGAACTCAGTGATCTCGCCAGCGATCTTGCAGGCGTATTGGGATGCGTCAAAAAGTGTGATGTCGCGAACACCGCTGACGCCATGAATGGCGTTGTCCCAAAAGGAAGCGAGATTCTGACCTGTTGGGGACATGACGCCCATTCCTGTGATAACAACTCTGCGTGGCTGGCTCATAAAAGGGCGCTAAAAGAATGGGAATCTGGTCGGCTTGCAATGGGATTCTATGCCAAGCGGGAGTGGGCCGAGTAAAAGCGGCGCTTTCGGGCAGGGGAAAGGACTGGAGTGCCTGGATTTAAGCGGCTGGAAACAACCGCCATTGATTGGACGTGATTTTATGCGCCCGTCTTGATCTCCACGATGTCGTGCGGGGCGCTTTCGCGCTGGCCTGCGGGAGTGACGCGGATGAAGCGCGCTTTTTCGCGGAGTTGCGTGAGATTAGCCGCGCCGAGATAGCCCATGCCGCTTTGCAGGCCGCCCATGAGTTGAATGAGGACGGTGTCGAGCGGCGGACTGACTTCCTTGAGGGCTTCGACGCCTTCGGCGGCCAGCTTCCGCACCGTATCCTTGCTGCCGTGGCCGTAGCGGGCGGCGCTGCCGGCTTGCATGGCGGCCAAGCTGCCCATGCCACGGTATTGTTTATAAAGTTTGCCGTTGATCTCGATGATTTGGCCGGGCGACTCCGGACAGCCCGCCAGCAGCCCACCGCAGATCACCGCATGTGACAGGGTCAACGCTTTGACGATGTCCCCGGATTTCGTGATGCCGCCATCGGCGAGGATCTTGACTCCTTTGCGGGCCGCAGCCTCGCTGGCTACGTAAAGCGCTGTGAGTTGCGGGATGCCGACTCCGGCAACGACGCGGGTGGTGCAGATCGAGCCTGGGCCCTGACCGATCTTGATGATGTTTGCGCCGGCGTCAGCCAGATACTCGACGCCTGCGCCGCTGGTGACGTTGCCGGCGATAATGGGGAGATCCCGGAAGGCGTCCCGGATCATGCGCACGGTATCGCCGACGCCTTTGCTGTGGCCGTGGGCTGTGGAGACGGCGATGACATCGACGCCGCGTTCCACGAGGGCGCTGACATGGGTGAGGATCCGCTCGCGATCCAGTTCGCCGGTGGAGTTGCGCGTGGCGCTCACGGCCGCCCCGCAGAGCAGTCGGAAGCTGTCGTCCCGGGCCGGCTTGAGCTGGGAATGGCGCTCGTGGAGAATGCGTTCGATGTCGCTGGCCGTAAATAAGCCCCGCAGAGAGTCGTGATCGTCGACTACCAGCAATTTGTGAATGCCGATGTGCTCGCTGAAAAAGCGGTCGGCGCGCCCGATGGGGTCGCTGCCGAGTTCGCGCTCATTGACCGTATGCACGCTGGCGCGCGGAGTCATGGCTTGCGCGACGCCGATCGCTGCGTAACGCGGCCGGACGACGTGGCCGGGCAACAGGCCCAGAAGCTTGCCTTTTTCGTCGACGACCGGAAACGTGCGGAAGGCGAATTCTTTCTCGTCCACGATGGCGAGGACATCGCCAATGGACTGATTTGGGGCCACTTTGATGGGGTCGGGGATGAGCCCGTGGACGTTGTTTTTAACCCGGCTCACCTCGCTGAGTTGCTGGCGCTCGGGCATGTTGCAGTGGATCAGGCCGAGGCCGCCCGTGAGCGCAATGGCGATGGCCATGGGGGATTCTGTCACCGTATCCATGTCCGATGATATGACCGGCATCCGCAGCTGGAGTCGCTCGTGGAGGGATGTTTCGAGGGAAGCGTCCCTGGGCAGGATATCGGAAAACAGCGTGGCCAGGCTGACGTCGTCGTAAGTGAGCGCGAGGCCTGGTTGATCGCGAAAAAATGCATCAGCGGGTTTATAAAACACGCCGTCGATAGGGGCCGAGAGTTCTGCCATAAATCAGAATGCCAGTCGAAAAGTGGCTCTGGAAAGTGGAAAATGGACGAGGCCCCTATTTTGTTGCGGCAACCGTGGCGCGCGGCAGTGCCCGTGGTGCGTAGCCTGGGGGTAGCGCGCGGGCGGTGCGCCACTGCCATTAAGTTTACAAAAAAGACCCCATTTCCATGACCAAAATAAAAGTCAGCCATGGCTAACAAGTAACGACCGGAGCGATTCCGAGCGCCGAAGGTGCGAAAAGGCGAAAGCCCAGGGCAACGCCCTGGGTAACAAACGTTAGTGATCGGTGGCATGTAGGGCCACGATACCCGTGCGATTCCACGGCCGTTCACCCACCGTTACGCCGACCGATTCCTTAACTTAATGGCAGTGTGGCTGTGCGCTGGTGGCACGCGGGGTCAGAGCCGCGAGATCCGGGAGCGCTCGTTAAGCGAGGCGCAGCGCGGGCAACGGCAGGTGGGTTCGGGGGATTTATCCTCGAACTCAAACCCGCACAGGGAGCAGCGCAGCACATGGCGATAGGCGTTTTTTTCACGCCGACTCCTGCGCCAGCCCGAACTCAGCCAAGCGCCAAAAATCAATCCCAGCATGAGCGCCAGGTAAAGGAAGATGAGCGTGTTTAAAGTGACCGGGATCATGGGTGCTCGCCGCTGGACGCGGGCTGCGCCGCCCCCGAATAGATTTCGTCGCCCCACGCGAATGTGGCAAAGCCCCAAACCACGGGCGCCGCCGCCGGTTCAAACGAGAGCGACACAAGGTGGGCGCTGGCTTCGTTATCAATGCGCGTATTGCCCGAGGATTCTTGCAGGAACCAATACCGCACCTCTCCTCGGTCGCTCACTCCTATGAGAAATCGAGCCTGCTGCAAGGGCTCCGTCGATTTGGACCCGGTAAACGCTGCGGCCCGGGTCAAAACTCGGGCTTGGAGTTCTCCCGAAAACGAAAGCCGGGTCGGCTGCGGCTTCTTAAGGGAATCGGCCTTGATCGCGGAGGGGTCAGCGTCGCGGAGCAGCTCGTGGGGACTACGGACTTGGAATTCGTGGACGCTCGGAGTTTGGGAATGCAGCGCGGCGATCGGCTCGGTGCGGATGGTATCAAAAGAAGGGCGATAGCTGGCCGTGTAAAGGGGGGGCGGCTCCTTGGCGGGCAAACTGGCGACCAGCGCTGGATCTTCGTCATCGATCCATTGCAGCAGCGCCGCATGCTCGGGATTGGTTGCGGAAAGGATAAAAACCTGGGGCGCCGGTGGCGGGATGCTGACGGGTTCGGTATAAACGACCCGGAAAAGGAAAAAGGTGCCGAAATGCGCCGCCAGCGAGAGGGACAGAAACCACGGCAACCAGGAGAAAACGCCCCGGTTTTTTTGCCAGCGAAAGGTCAGGCCGGGTTCGGTGGTTGCGGAGGAGCTGCGCAGCTCTGCGCGGTCGGGCCCGGTGGCTGGGGGCTTCATCGCGGCTCGCGATTGGTGGCGAGCACGACCGAGAAGCCTTGCTGCAGGCTTTGGTTGATGACCTGCATGATGAATTCGTAGGACGTGCCGCGGTCGGCGCGAATGATCAGTGACCGTTCATTGAGGTTAGTCGCACTCAAACGCTGGCCCAGTTCGGCTAGCGTCACCTTCTGGTCCCGATGATAAATCGTAGGAGTCGGCGCCGATAGTAAACTGACCAGCTGCGCGTTTTGCTGGGGATTGAGGGTGAACGACGAGCTCGGGAGGCTGACC
>JAYTYG010000477.1:0-6991 GCA_043742585.1 Spartobacteria bacterium | reverse complement strand
TCGGTAATGTGCATATTTTTGATCCAACCGCGAAAAAACACCGCATCTGCCTGTAATGGCGGCCCTCATTTCATTCCATATGCCCTGCCCGACGGCGCCCCGGCTGCGGGAATTGGCGCAGAATGCCGATAGTGGCGAATCAAAGCGCCAACCAAGAGGGATACGAGGACGACTGCGATCAGAGCGATCTCATGGGTCGTCATCTTCATCTTAGTAATAGAAGCGTTTCTCCACGGGTGCCTGGCTGCTTGGGTATGCTACGCGGGGACTTCGACTTGGGTCGTCCCGGGAATGCCTCGGTAGAAATGCCATGCCTTGAACGGACCTGTCCTCGAGGGCGACATCTTGCCAAGGAGTGACGCGGCGGTTAATGAAGCGATCCGATGTTTTTCCTCACTCCGCCACACGTCAAGCAAGGCAAAGTATTCCTAAAGGACGCCACAAAACTGTTAGCCTATAAAAGGGATCTATGGAGTGAAGGGGCGATCAATGAATTCGAGGAGGGAATCAGCAAACTCAAGGAGTCACTAAAGGGCGGTGAGCGGGCCGCTATTGAAGCGTTGATGGAACAGCTCGACAAGCAGGCGGGCATCAATGTTAAGCCGGTTACCGACGCGGCATTCAGGGAGAACTGCGAGGTGTTTCTGGTGGCGATCGTCATCGCGCTGGGGGTGCGGACCTATTTCCTGCAGCCGTTCACCATTCCCACCGGCTCAATGCAGCCAACACTCAATGGGATTGTGGGCCATAAAACCACTGAACCGCCGCCAAACACCCTTGTAAGATTATTTCAGACCGCCGCGTATGGGCGCACGTGGATTGATGTAATCTCGGAGGTTGATGACGAGATTATCAACATCGAGGAGATTACAAAGTGGGGCTATTTCACGCGGAGCCGAATCACCACAGGAATGGGGCACGTCTATGAAGTGAACTGCCCGAAATACAATCTTGAGAAGGATTTATTGGGGCCGCTGCACTCACTTAAAGCGGGCGAAGTCATCGCGCGCGGCTACTACGACACAGGCGACCATGTGTTTGTGGACAAGTTTAGCTATCACTTCATGCAACCGCGCAGAGGCGACGTCTTTGTGTTTAACACGAAAGGCATTCCGACCGATGACAATCAGCGGTCTGGCATGCATGGGCCGTCGCAATATTACATCAAGCGCCTGGCGGGACTCCCTGGAGACGAGCTCGAAATCAGCGCCCCGATCCTTAGCGTCAATGGCCAGCGGGCTTCCGGGCCGGGATTTGAAAACGTGATGTCCTGCACAAACGGCTATAGAGGATACGCCAACCGGGAGTTACTGGGCGTCCCCGGGAAGGCTTACAAACTCGAAACCAAGGACTACTTTGCGCTCGGCGACAACAGCTACAACAGCTCCGACAGCCGATATTGGGGGCCGGTTCCGGAGCGAAACATCATGGGGCGCGGAGTGATTGTGTATTGGCCGTTCACCAGCCATTTCGGGTTCATTAAATAGCTTCGACAAGCAGTTGCATGGAAGTTTAACAAGCCCATTGAGACTCGACACCGGAGCTGACTTAGCCTGCCTGAAACTTCAGCCGAAATCCTCCCGTCGATGAAATCGGCGCCGACTCATCTTTGTTAAAAGCGCTCAAGACGTCCCCCACCCGCACTCTTCCTGCTTTATCTAAAAGCTCCCAGTTCTGACACCCCCAAACCTTTCGCCATGGCTCGCCGCGCTAGCTCTTCTGCTCATCCCGCTTGGATCTTAATCACCGTCCTCCTGTTGGGTGTCGCAATCGGAGGCGGCTACATGCTTTACGGCAGGGCCAGCGACCCATATCGGACGATGACGACGTTACCGGTCAAAGACTATCTGGAGAACTCCAACAGCTTAAGAGGCAATACTTATAAGATGGACGCCACGATCGCCGCCTCACTGGATGGATCATCGAGCTCGGGGCGACTTTTTTCGGTGCAAGTTGACGATGAAATGGTGGCGATCCTGGTGCCGCCGGAATTCAACCAAGTCAACATCGAGCGGGGCCAAAGGTATCTATTCAAGGTTGAAGTGGGTGAAAAGGGAGTGATCAGAGCACAGGACGTCAAAAAAGCCTAAACACAATGAAACAAGCCGCCCCCAAACATCTGTCGGCGCAATGTAAACAAGCCGACGCGAGCGGTGCCCCCGGCTGGAGCCGTCCGTCGATCTGCGTCCTCGGCTGTGTCATCTTAAGTGTCGCAACGCCATTGCTGCACGGGCAAGTCCCCGACGCGCCCGCCGCCAACCCTCCTCCCGCAGCGCCACAGTCAGGCAGTCCGGCCTCGGCCCCGGCGAAACCCCAGTCGGGCTTTTTAGGCAAAGACGTGCCGGTCTTTGATCCCGGCAGCGAGGTAACATCTTGGGACGGGAAGAGCTGGAACGTCAGCAACAACCGCATCTTCATGGCGCGGTTTGAGAAATACCTGAACGCGCCGGAAGAAACAGCCGCGACCGATCGTCAATACCAAGCGCTGATCAGCCAAATCCTCAATCTCCTGGCGCAGCCAAACTCCGGCAAGCCCGAGAATGTGAACGCCGCGTTCAAGCTTTTGACGCAGGCCTCAACTTTTGACATGGACGCCAGACTTTCCGATTCGATAGCGGACGCGGTCTGCACGGTATGGTCGACGCAACGCCAGCAGCAGCGGCTTGTCATGGCGAACGAGGCATTGGAAACAGAGCGCAAGAGGCATGAGTGGAACGCCAAATTGGACGGACAAACCAGCGCGCTGGATCGGACCACCACGAGCACCACAACTGGGAAGAGCGGCAAGGGCAGCACAAGCACCACGACCACCAAAGAAGTGGCAACCATCACGCCGCATCTGACGCGATTGACGGAAACGATGGTCCGGATCAAAGGCAATGAATCGAAACAAGAGGTCACGGAGGTCGCGGCCAAGGTGGAATACCAGGCTCTTGTGGTGCAACTTTTCTTACAACGCCGTTTCCAGCATGTGCTGATGGCGACCCGGTTTTACCGGACGATTTTCGCGGACGGGGACTCGAAGCTCAATCTGGGCAAGGATTCAAAGGACCTCTTCATGAAGAGCTCGGGAATGGCGCCGACGATAGGCACATTGGATTCGATGGCCAACGAAGCGATCCGCGACACGCGGGAGGGAGTGAGATCCTTCGAGTTTCTGCTGCAAAGCAATGAGCTTGAGAGCGCCACGAAAAGACTCGGCGAGGCATTTACCATCGGCGAATACATGCCTGAAATCAGGACCTTGGCCCGGAGCAAGAAGCGGCAGGCCCTGGACTTTACGCAAAAAACCAATCAGCTCATTTCGTCCATCGACGTAAAAGACTACACGCTTGCCGAGAAGCTGGTGGGCGAGCTGGGCAAAATTGCGAAGGACTTCGACTCCTCCAAGCCCATGGCCGTGATCGAGACCAACAAAGTGGTTGCCCGCATGCGCCTGGCCAAAGCGCGCAACGCAGCGATGAGCGGGGACAAACAAGCGCTCGAAACCGAGTTGGCCGCCGCCACCGAGATGTGGCCACGCAACCCGGAACTGGCCGAGGTCTCGCAGAAGATCTTCGCCCAAGGCGACTTGCAGCAGCGCGCGCTGAGTGACTTCGACCAGCTTCTTGGTCAAAAAAGCTACCGGCAGATCTTCGAGAATGGCGCGCGCTTCGTTGCCGCCACCGCGCTTTACCCGAGTCGCCAGACCCAGCTCAACCAGGTGATAAAAGACATTCAGACCATCGAGGTGGCCATCCTCCGGGCCGAAGAGATGAAGCGCCAGAGCAACTTCGCCGGCGCTTGGGAGAGTGTGGAAAAGATCGCCGACCAGTTCCCTGACGACAGCAAACTCAGCCAAGTGCGTGCGGATTTGACCACCCAGGCCGCAGACTTTGTAAGAACGCTCCGGGGCGCCCAAGAGCTGGAAAAACGCGAGCAAGTGGGCTCCGGCCTGTCTTGGTTTCTGAAGGCCCAGAGGATCTATCCCGCCAGTGACTTTGCCCGGGAAGGGATTGATCGATTGAAAAAGAAAGTGATCGAAAGCTGAGCGGCACGAAACCGGCAGGCCGCAGCCACAGCCCTCGTGGCAGCCCCCCCCGAACCGCTCCCGAACCGCTCCCGACAAGGCGCCACACAAGGTTCCGGAGCAGGATTTCATCTTGTGGATTTTGACGCACTCGTTACTTGTCGGAGATGACTTTGCCCATTGAGGGAGAATCCCCCCGGGGCGACCAAGCCAGTAACCAGAACCGAGATCCGCGGCGAGTCGCTGACTTGCAAAAAACCATCACGATGGCGCAGATTGCGAAAGCCGCCGGGGTTTCCCAAGGCGCCATTTCCTCCCTGCTTAACGACCGGGATTACGGCATCCGAGTCAGCGAGAAAACGCGGGATAAAGTATTCAAAGTTTGCCGGGAAATGGGCTACATCCCCAACGATCTGCGCGCAGTGGTGCGGATGTATCCGGAGCTTGGAGATTATTGCCTGCTGCTATCGAGCGAGTTTACGGCAGGCCTGAGAGATCCGCGGGCGTCGCGGATTGCGGGGGCGGCATTGGAGGCGACGCAAGCGCTGGCGCACAGCTTGACCATTGCTTGTTACAACCCTGCCACCGACTACTCGGGTGACCTGGAGCCACTCCCCAACCCAGTCCGGGCCGGCGTGGCTTCCAAGTATTTGGTCGTGGGCACGCCGAACCCATCGCTTATTCAATTGCTGAGCAAACGAGGCTGTCCAGTCGTCTGCCTGGAATCGGAAGTCCGGATGCTGAACGTCCTGAGCTTGCTGCCCGACTACCACATGGCCTCGAAGCTGGCCATTGAGCACCTTTTCGCGCTGGGTCACCGGCATGTGGGGATTGTCTCCGGGCCATTTGGCGCCAGCGAACCGCATATTATCGACCTCAACCACGGCGTGCGCCTGGGCTGTGATCAAGTGGGCATTTCGATCGATGCCCAGAACATCATCTACGGGGACTTGAGCTTTGGCGCCGGCATCCACGCATTCGAAGCCTTGATGGAACGCGCGCACCCGCCCAGCGCGATATTTTGCATGAGCGACACAGTGGCAGCCGGAGTGATCGCTGCGGCGCAATCGCGCGGCCGCAAAGTGCCCGAAGACATCAGCGTCATCGGTTGCGGCGGCGATGAAGCGGCGCACCTGACCTGGCCCGAGCTCACCACCGTGAAAATCCCCGTGGAGGAAATGACCACGAGGGGCGTCCAAGCGATGGATCAGCTCCTCAACAAAGCCGCGGCGGCTGACCCGAAAACCGAACGCTTTGGCGTTGAGCTCATCGAACGTAAATCCTGCGCCCGGCGCTAAAAAGCGTTCCCGAAACGCCTCTTTGAAAATGAAATCCAAACTGTTTTTATTCGACATCGACGGCACGCTGATCACCAGCGGTGGCGCCGGGGAAACCGCGCTGAGCCTGGGCATCAAGACACAATTCGGCATTGAGGACGACCTCAAGAACATCGAGATCGCCGGGCGGACCGACTCGGGAATTGCGCGCCGGATTTTTGAGAAACACCAAGTGGAAGCCAGCCCGGAAAACCTGGCCACATTTTTCGACGGCTATCTCTCACATCTTTCCCGGCTCCTGCCACAGACCGGCGGGCGGCTGCTGCCCGGGATCGTGCCCTTGCTGGACCGGCTGCAAGCGCGCGGCGACGTGCTTTTGGCGCTGCTCACCGGAAATCTGGCCCGTGGCGCTGAGCTCAAACTCGTCCATTACGGGCTCTGGGATTATTTCGAATTTGGAGCCTTCGCCGACGATCACCACGACCGCAACGAGCTGGGCCGATTCGCCCAGGCCCGCGCCCTTGAGCAGCAGGGGCAAGTGTTTCCGCCGGAATCCATCTATGTGCTGGGCGACACCCCGCATGACATCAGCTGCGCCCGGGCCATCGGCGCCAAGGCAGTGGCCATCGCCACCGGGAAGTTTACTTGCGCGCAACTTGCGGAACATGCGCCTGACTATCTCTTCGAAGATCTCTCCGACGTGGAAGCCGTCCTCAAAGCACTCATCTAACTCAGCGGCAGCCGTCCCCACAAAATCCCAGCGCATGAGGCTCAAGCCTGTGATCCACGGCCGTGGGAAACTCAGGCGAATGAGTGGGGCTTAAGAGCTGGCGTTGTCCAGGGGTGGCCCCCAGCTCCGCATCCTCACCCACTCGCCGTAAAACTTTCAAGAAACGACCCGCGTCGATTCCGACACCTTGATCACCCGGCCATCCGGATCCCGAAAGACAGCATCGCCGCCCGCCACCGTCACAATGATCCCGCAGCGCCGCAATTTATTGAGGACCGCCGAGCGCGCCTGCATAGTTAGGTGCAGATGAAAATAACTCACCGCCTCGCCATTTTCGCAGCGGCGAATGGAGAGCGGCAATTCGCCGAGTTCAATGTCACACTGCCGATCCTCACATTCGGCAACGATTTTTGCGCCGAGAATCTCGACATAGAAATTTCGGACATCTTTCCAATAATGTGTAAAAATCGTTAGCGTATTACACGCCAGAACCACATCGCCCCGACTACTAGTCGGGCCATCAGTTTCACACTCCACCTCGGTTAGTGGATTGATAAGAGGCGTCATGGCAAACGCAAATAAGCAGCGCCCATGCCGCAACCGATAATTTCAAAAACATCGCCCTCCGGTGGGCGCATCTCCGTTCCCTTGCGCTGAGGAATTATGAAGGATGAATGATGAGTGATGAATCAAGAGAAGCTTCGGCATTAACAGCACCTGCGTTCTCCTAGCTGTCATCCTTCATCCTTCATAATTCGGGCGCCTGTGGAGCTGCGCTTGTAAAGAATCGCAACTGCGCCCCTCCCCCAGCCGGCCCCGGCCTCTCTGGAACTACGGATTAATAAAAATCCGGCCCGCAGAAGGATCCTCGACCTTGGCGCCTCCGGGGATACCGCGAACATCGATGAGATTATAAGGCCGGTAAGGACTGGTCACAAAGCCATAGCGCCGAGTGGGGTGGCCCATGGGGTATCT
>JAYTYG010000476.1:0-3566 GCA_043742585.1 Spartobacteria bacterium | reverse complement strand
TGAGCTCCATGGCGCGTCCGCCGTTTTCGTAGGCGGCGGGATCTTCGAGCGCGGCGGTGAGTTCTTTTTGACGACCTTCCAGGGTGAAGATCTGCATTTCCAAGGTGGAAACGCGCTGTTCTTTTTCGCGCTGAGTCTTGGCGGCGGCTTTGCGCTCTTCGGCTTCAGCGCGACGCAGTTGCTTGAGTTCGCGGATCCCGAGATTGCCGACTGGGCGCTCGACGTGCGCGGCTGCGGCGGGCTGCGCGTTTTGGAGGCCTTCGCCTGCGGTTAACGCGGCCCGGGCTGAGGTGGCCTGGGTTTTATCCAGGTAATACTGATAGTCACCGGCGTAAGGCGCGAGCTGGCCAGCGCTGATGTGGAGCACGGTCTTGGCGATGGCGCGGATGAAATGCACGTCGTGACTGATGAAGATGAGCGTGCCTTCGAATTGTTCCAGGGCGCCGATGAGCGCGTCGATGGACCCGATGTCCAAGTGCGTGGTGGGCTCATCCATGAGGAGGAGGTTGGGCGGGTCGAGCAGAAGTTTAACGATCGCCAGGCGCGATTTTTCACCGCCGCTGAGCACCGACACGGGTTTGAAAACGTCGTCGCCGCGGAACAGAAAGGAGCCGAGCACCGTGCGGCAAGTCTGTTCGCTGCAAGGGTTTGGGGAGTCGAGTGCGGATTCGAGCACCGTCTGGCGCATGTTGAGCATCTCGTCCCGGTGCTGGGAGAAGTATCCGACGCGGACATTGTGGCCGAGTTCGCGGGTGCCGTTTTGAATGGGCAGGGAGCCCGAGAGCAGCTTGAGCAGGGTGGATTTGCCGGCGCCATTCGGGCCCACTAATACCGTGCGCTGGAAGCGTTCGGCCTCAAATTGCAGGCCCTTGTAGACCCGCAGGTCGCCGTAGGCGTGATCGACGTTTTTGAGCGAGATGACCCGGGACCCGCTGCGTTGGGGCTGGGGAAAGTTGAATTTGATGGATTTGAGCGCCGCCTCGGGGGCCGCGATTTTTTCCATGCGCTCGATCTGCTTGAGCTTGCTCTGGGCCTGGGAGGCTTTGCTGGCCTTGGCTCGGAAGCGGTCGGCAAACTCCTGCAGGGCGGCGATTTCGCGTTGCTGGTTTTTGTAGGCCGAGAGCTGTTGTTCAGCGCGGGCGGCTTTTTGGATGATATACTCGTCCCAATTGCCGCGATAGCGGTGGAGCTTGGCGTGGGCGATTTCGACGATGCTGCCCACCAGATGATTGAGGAACTCCCGGTCATGGGAAATCATGAGGATAGCGCCTGGATAGGAGCTGAGATATTCCTGAAACCAGCCTAGGGATTCGAGGTCGAGATGGTTGGTGGGTTCGTCGAGGAGGAGCAGGTCGGGCTCCATGACCAGGAGGCGCGCCAGATGTGCGCGCATGATCCAGCCGCCGCTCATCGTGCGGGCTTCACGCTCGAAATCACTTTCGCGAAACGCCAGGCCCGAGAGGATCCGTTTGGCCTTGGGCTCCAATTGCCAGCCGCCCAGTTCGTCAAAAACCCGCAGGGATTCGTGGTAAAGCTCTTCGTTCTCTTCCACGCCAGATTCGTGGAGTTTGATGATCCGCTTGGCCTTGGCCATGGCCGGGGAAGTCGACGTGGCCAGTTCAATCACCGTTTCCGCTCCGGCCGGGGCGCTTTCCTGCGGCAGATAACCCACGGTGGCGTTGCGCTCAAAAGCGACCCGGCCTTCATCCGGCGAGGCTTCGCCGAGCAGGAGCGAGAATAGCGTGGATTTGCCGGCGCCATTGGGGCCGACCAGACCGATCCGGTCGCCACGGTTGACTTGAAGTGAGGCGTCCTCAAAGAGAACCCGGCCACTGAAAGATTTACTGACTTGAGAGACTGTGAGCATCGAAAAAAGAACGGGGAGTGTTCTCTTAAAAAAGGGGGGCGCGCAAGCTCGCAGTCGCAGCTCATTGCTCGGAATAGGCGAGCGCCTCCAATGCGGGCCCGGAATTGACGGCCGGTTTGCGCCAGTGCAAGAGATCGAGGGAGAATGCCAGCGCGCCGTCGCTGGACTGTGTGAGGATGCGGGTTGTCGCCGATTCCTCGGCCCAAATCAGCACGCCGGGCAGGCGGTCGAGTTCCGCGCTCCAATTGACCCCGTCGCTCGAGCTCCAAGTTTTCTTTCCACCGCTGATGAGAAAACGTTGGCCGGTCCAGATCACGCGGGAGAAGTCCTCGGCCGGGTCGCTCGGGTGGCGGAGCCAGATCTGGCCGTCGTGCGAGCTCTCGATCAGCCCATTGGGGCCGACCACCACGAAGTGCCCCGCGCCATAGGCCACGTCGAGCGCCGGCGCCGTGTCCAGTGCCTGCGAGGTGTAGCGCTCGCCCGTCTCGGTCGACGCCCGCCAGCTCACGCGCGTTCCTGTTTCCTCAAGATCCACGTCCCCTATGATCACGAAGCGCGGGCCCGCTTCGCCGCTCCCAAACGCCGAGCGACGCGCGTGGATAGTCCCGTGAAACTCCAGCTTTTCACCGGGCACAAAAGTCTCGCCGTCGGTGGAGCTGAGCAATTGGGCGTCGTGTCCGGCGACGAAGCGGCCGTTGCCGAAAGCGATTGTGGCCACGCATCCGGGGACCGCAGGCAGGGCTTTCCAAGTTTTGCCGTCGGCGGAGCTCAGGAGCCGACCGGTTTTCGGGCCGCCGCCGACGGCGATGAAGCGCCCGAGTCCGTAGGCGATATTGAAAAGTGTGTCTTTATCCGAGCTGCGCTGATCGTTGGTCCAATGCTCACCGTCGCTGGACGTGAGTCGGCGGCCCTCGCCGCCTACCGCCACGTAGGTCCCGGCTGCGGCATTTTGTGGACTTGCGAGGAGCGCGGCGCAGAGTATTCCAAAAAGTAGGGTGGTAGCGGCGTCCCGCCGCTTTCGCGGAGCCCCCGCCGACAGCGAAGTTTGTCTGCCCCCGTGGCCCCTCAGATGGATGCCGGGCGCAGCTCCGTTCCTTTGCGCTTGGCGGCAGCTGAGAGGAATTATGAAGGCTGAATGATGAGGTATGAATAAAGAGAAGCCTTCAGGCTTAACGGCACCTGCGTTCTCCGAATCTTCATAACTCATCATTCATCAATCATAATTGCTGCGCCTCTCGATGCCCATGCAGGCCTATTTCGCACAGGCCTATTTCGCAGGCACTTCCCGCAGTTTGATGGAGCGAAAATGGATTTCGTCCCCGTGATCTTGCAGGAGGATTGGCGAGGCGATTTTTTCGCCGAATTTGGCGACGTTCTTGTATTTGCTCTTTGCGATCGCGGCTTTGATTGCGTCGCCGTCGATTTCGAAGTCCACTGTTTTCACGCCGTTGATCCAGTGTTCAACGTGGTTGCCATCCACCAGCAGTCGGCTTTGATTCCAGGCTCCGACCGGATTGACCTTTTTATCCGCTGCCGGCGCGATGAGATCGTAGAGGCCGGCGGTTTGATGGAGGGCGCCGCCGTGGATGCCGTCGGGATGTTTGGCGTCGTCGAGGAGTTGATATTCGAACCCGATGTTTTTTTTGGGATCGGGCAGGTTGTATTTGACGCCGCTGTTGCCGATGTCCGCGATCTTCCA
>JAYTYG010000475.1:0-3057 GCA_043742585.1 Spartobacteria bacterium | reverse complement strand
CGCGGAGGCGCGGAGGCGCGGAGGCGCGGAGGCGCGGAGGCGCGGAGAACTGAAGGGGACAGAATTGAAGGGGACAGACCGTCCTATATCCCCCCCCTCTCTGCGTCTCTGCGTTAAAATTCCTTGCGGCGTTTAGGCTCAACGCGGATCCACGAACAGCCTCGGGAGGAACTCCGCCAGGTATCGCCGCCAGACCGGCCATGTATGGTTGCCGACAGTTTCAATGTATTCGTGCTTGAGCTGGTGCTCGTTGAAGAGCGCGTCGAGGTGCTGGTTTTCCGGGAGTAAAAAATCGTCTTTCCCGCACGCAACCCAAAGCAGTCGCAGTTGATGGTTGGCGGCTTCGGCCGTGGCCAGAATCTTTGCAAGATGCCGTTCGGGTTCGCGCACCGCGCTGCTCATGCCGCCGACCCAGGCGAATCGCTCCAAATGATTGAGGCCGATATAGAGCGATTGGCAGCCGCCCATGGACAGGCCGATGATCGCCCGGTGCGCCTGGTCGGTTATGGTGCGATAGCGCGATTCAATGAGCGGCATGACTGTCTCGATTAAATCCTGTGCAAATGCCGGTAGATTGGCCGTGCGCGCGTCGGGCGAGTCCGGGGGCGCGGCGTGGCCGTCGGGCATCACTACCACCATCGGTTTGACCCGGCCCGCAGCGATCAGATTATCCAGGATCACATGCGCGCGACCCAGCTCCGTCCACGTGGCTTCATTGTCCCCGGACCCATGAAAAAGATAGAGCACAGGAAAGGCGCGGTCGGGCTGACTTTCATAGGCTGCCGGCGTATAGACACGCATCCGGCGGCCGGTCCCAAGCGCGTGCGATTTATAGTCGTGCAAATGCACCGCGCCGCGCGCGGTCCCGGGGAGGGGGTCGTCGGGCGAAGGTTTCGTGTCTGGAATTTCCAGGGGGGCTTTATTGCTGGGGCGCATCGTCGGTGGTGCGGGAGTGGACGAAGTGGACGAAGTGGACGAAGTGGACGAAGTGGACGAAGTGGACGAAGTGGACGAAGTGGACGAAGTGGACGGAATGTTTGCGGGTGTTTGCGGCTGGGGGGCTATCTGTCGTTGCCGGCTTTCGCGGGTTCTTGTCGCTCGTGTGTGGTTGGGCGGGCGAAAATGTCTGCGCGTCTGCTAAACGCCACGTATGTGCCGGTGGCGAGCGCCGTGGCGCCACAAAACCAGAAAACCTGGCCCGAGCTGAGATGCAGATTTTGGCGGAGGCCAACCAGTGCCAGCGAGGCGACTAAGATCCCAATATTGCTGAGGACTCCGGAAGCGCCCTGCACGGCGCCCTTGGTCTCGGGGCTGGGCCGATGCTGGAGCACTGCGGCGATGGGGACAATAAACAGGCCACCGCCAAAGCCCAGGGTAACGAGCGCGAAACTAAATACCATGGTGCTTACGCCCTGCATCCCCATTGGCACAGTGCCCAACGCCATCACCGCTGCGCCAATGGGTATGAGCCGGTATACAATCTTGCCCCGTGACGCATAGCCCGCCGACACGCTGCCGAGCCCAATCCCGATCGCCAACGCTGCGTTGAGCTGGCCGTTTTGGACTTCGCTCAAATGCAGCACATCTTTGGCGTAAGGCACCAAATTCATGGCAATCAGCGCGGCCACGAAGAAAAATCCGGTATTGCCCCAGTTGGCGCGCCAGAGATCCCGGTCGGGTCGCATCAGTTGCATGGACTTCCATAAATCTCCTATCGGGTTGACCCGCATGGGACAGCCCGGCGCAGCGGCAGGCACTGCGGGGATGCCTCGGCTCAAGCCCCAGCCGATGGCAGCCAAGCCCGTCAGCATCAGCCCGCACACGCCGTGCTGCGGTTCGAATTTTACGGCTAGGAACATGCCCGCCACTGTCCCCATGATGATCCCTAAAAAAGTCAGCAATTCGAGAATCCCATTTCCCCAGGAAAGTTTATCCAGCGGTAAGATCTCGGGCAGGATCCCGTATTTAGACGGGCCAAAAATCGCGCTGTGGCAGCCCATGAGGAAGATGGAGCCGAGTTCCAGCGGCAGGTTGTGCAGGCTCAATGCGACTGCCGCAAATAGCATGATGCCAATCTCGGCTAACTTCACAGCGGACATGATGCGTTGTTTACTGAAGCGATCTGCCAGCCAGCCTCCAAGCATCGAGAAGAGAATAAATGGCGTCGTAAATAATGCGCCGACTACTGCCACATAGCTGTTTCTTTCAGCTTCAGGCATCGGCCGCGCCAGAATCAGAATGATGACGAGATACTTGAGCGCGTTGTCACTGAATGCATTTTGAAACTGTGTCGCCATCAGGCTCCAGAAGCCGCGCTGCCAGGAATTTGTGGGGTGCATATGAGTCGGTTGAAACGGGTGAAAAAGTGGGCGCGGCTGAACTTACCTATTGCCGGAGTAAACGCGATTGAAAGCGCCTGCGGCTTCGGGAATCCGTTCGCAGACGCAACGCAGATATTCAAAAGACAGAGCGGGAGTTGAGGCAGGGAAGCTCGATTGCATCAGTGTTAAGATGGTTGACGTGCGTGACACGAGATCGCCCCTGAAAGCTGCCAGCTAATCAGCCTCAATCGGCCGATCGCTTTCCCAATTTCCATCGGCGGCCGCAGCTTTCCTGCATGCTATTGGGAAAGCCTTGCTTTGTCGTTTTGGAGCCGGTTAATCCGTTCGGAATGATGACGCCTCCATTGAAATCCCCCCGTTATTGCGTAGCGCGATTCATGGCCGGGAGGCGCGAGACAAGCAAAATTCTAGCGGTTGTAATCGGGATGTTGGCGGGGCTGGGATTGGCCGGCGCCGGGGCAGAATCATTCGCGGCAGAAGGCGCGGAAGCGGAGGGAAAGCCAGCCACGCCAGTAGCGGTGAGGCCGCCGCCGAATATCATCCTCTGCATGACCGATGACCAGGGCTGGGGCGACGTGAGTTATAATGGCCTGAAAAAAATACAGACACCTAACCTGGACGCCATGGCTGCCGCCGGCATGCGCTTCGACCGGTTCTACTCCGCGCATCCCAGTTGCTCGCCCACGCGGGCCAGCGTCATGACAGGGCGGCATCC
>JAYTYG010000474.1:0-3255 GCA_043742585.1 Spartobacteria bacterium | reverse complement strand
CTTTGTTGCGTTTGTAAATATTCGGTGATCGCATCTCAATTCTTGAGGATTTAACGCGGAGCCGCAGAGATTCAGAAGGGCCGGATAGTGCGCGGGCCGATCGAAGGGGAAGTTATGAAGTATAAACAATGAGAATTCGCAGGCTCACCCTGTCACTTCCTCTTCCTGTTACCCCACTTAACAAAGTGGAACTACCCTGGGACCTAGCCAGAGCGGTTCGAACCGCAACGCGATTCCGCCCGGAACCCGACTCCTTCCATCAAACGCAAACCGACGGGGCGTTGCCGCCACCGCTCAAACCATCCAGTTTGCGAGGGCAAACTCCTCACTCAACAGCGGGAACTCAATAGGGACCGACTCCGGGCAGCACTCGCGCTCGAGCCCCTCCTCTGAAATCCGCACCTGAAAACTGATCTGCGCCCCAGCCGCAAGATTCAATTCCCGCAACGGCACCGAGAGTTCCACCACATCTTGCGCGCCCAGAGTCTGATGCGTGGAAGCCGGCCCCGCCCCGGCTTGTAGCGTAAACAACTGTCCGACCTTGCGGCTGAGCACTCCGCTCTGGAGGAGCATCCCGGCAGGATTATGAAACTGCACGGCGAGTGAAATCGGCCCCCACTTCAGCAGATCCACACGTAGGTAAAAATTGTGTTCGTCGTTGCCGAAATACATTTTGTTCAACCATCGGTCAGATCGATGCATCGCTCCTTGCTCGCTTCCCGCCACATAGACGCCCGCGCCGCTCCAGTCGTAAAATGAGGCGCAACGCCCGTCGATAAACGGCGAGATAAAGCGTTGAGGCCGCGCATATAGCGGCGCGACTTTGATCGTGGAAATCGGGCGATCGAGTTCAGCCGGCGCCACGTGTCCGCAAATGATATAGACGTTCTTTAGATGTTGCCTAAACAACTCATCGAACAGCGCATCGTTCTCGGTGGAATAATCCGGTCCATACCACCAAAACCAATCGCTCCCCTCCGCCGCATACACCTCCCGTTTTGCCGCGCACACCTGCTCTGCGGTTAATTGCCGGGCATCGATCGCGTCCTGCAAAAACTGGCGCGCTTCGCCCAAAAGATCCCAGCCCCGATTCTCCTCTTCCTCCCCGATCCAAATATCGAAGTTGCTCCCGATCCACGAGCCTGTGTGCAAAGTCGTGATGTTTTTCCGTGGCGGATGCGCCCGAAAATACTCTTCGATCGTGCAGCTGTGGAGCCGGGTCGGATCGCTTTGAATGCCGCCGTAGAGCGCGCGCAGGAAGGATTGGCCGCCATCGGCAAAGGTTTCCCAGGCGTTTTCGCCGTCAAGAATCAACGGGATCAACCCGGTGTCACTGGAGACCAGACTCGCGATGTTGGTCATGTGATGCAGCAAATGTTTCGCCGCCTGCACAGGCTCATTCTTAGCCGCCATAAATCCTATAAAGTCCGAGAGCGGCTTCTCTCGGAAAACCGCGTTCACCGAGGCGCCCCCATGAGTCACACGCCATCCTTGGAACAGCTCCAGGTGATCCACTGGCCCGGGATGCAGGACCGGATCCCGGCTCAAGGAGCGGAAAAGATTTTCTTCATCGCTACAAAAATACTCGATCCCGCAGCGCTCCATGAGCGGGATGAGCTCCGGAGCGATCGAGCCCTCGCTGGGCCAAAGCCCGCGCGGAGCTTTGCCAAACAAGGCCGCATGCTGTTCGACCGCCAAAGTGAGATGCGCGGCGGCATCCTCAGGCCAATGAAAACGCTTGGGGAACTGCCGCCCCGGCAGACAGCGTTCGGCAAACGCGCTGTCATAGATCAACGGCAGAATCGGGTGAAAAAATGGCGTGGTCGTCAACTCCGCCTGCCCGCGCTCCTCCGCGGCCCGGTATTTGTGGATGACCAAGCGCATGATCTCCAGATGGATGTCCAGCACCCGATTCTTCTCCGCCTCGGTGAAGTTGCGCCCCTTCTTCTTTAACGCGGCAAGCTCGGGATAAAGCGCGTCGGCCGTGTATCCGCACCAAGCCAGATTGAACCACGTCTGCAGATCCAGAAATTCCTGGGTGCTGAAATACCGCAGGCCGCGCCGCACATCTTCCCGATAAAATGTCAGACCCCGCTTATTGAGCAGCTCCCAATAACGTGGAAAAGGCTTGATCATGTGATCCCAGTGGATCTTGAAGAAGTTTTCGAGCAGGGCGAATTTCCCTGCCTCATCGAGGTCTGCGGCCGGCAGGCGCGACCACTCGAGCCAAAGATCGCTGATCTGCCCGTCGATGAGCTCCTTGATCTGGAGCATGAGCACCGGGGTGAGATTGAAATTCACGTGCATGCCCGGGAACTCTTCGATGATGGAGACCATATCGAGGTAACCCTTCACCGAATGCAGGCGCACCCAGGGCATCATGGCCATATGCGTCACAGGATTCACGTAATAGGGCTGATGCATGTGCCACAGAAATACGACGTTTGCCATAGACGTCTGGGTAAGTCCAATGCTCCACCGGCGCAACCGCTTTCTAGTCCCATGACGCAGAGCTCGACCTCCTACCCGCCTATCGGGGAGGCGAGGGGAATTATGAAGGATGAATTATGAATACTGAAGGAAGACCACCTCGGGATTGACGGCGCCTGCGGTCTCCGAAGCTGCATCCCGCATCCCTCATCCTTCATCCTTCATAATTCCCACCCCCCTCCCGGCGGGGCGGTTTCCGCACTTGCCACCCCACCTTCGCTCTGTAGCCTCTGCGCGGTCCGGCCCCGGAGCAGAATCGGCCTTAAAAACTGAGGGAATAATGCAGCCACTTCATATTTTCAACGTCGTCCCAAAACTCCCGACCGAGCTCGAACCCCTCCGGGCCATCCTTCTCAACCTTTGGTGGACATGGCAGCCGCAGGCTCGGGCCCTGTTCCGCCATCTCGACCCCGTTCTCTGGGACAAAACCAATCACAACCCGCTGCGAATGTTGCAGCTTTGCCGGCAGGCCCGCCTCATCGAAGTCTCGCAGGACGACGATTTCCTGCGCGAGATGCACGCTGTCCACTCCAAACTCTGCGCCTATCTCGCCAGGCCAGACACTTACGCCCAGTCGCGCCCCCCCAGCCCATTCTCAAAAAAATCCCCCATCGCCTATTTCTCCGCAGAATTCGGCTTCCACGAATCCTTCCCGATTTATTCCGGTGGCCTCGGCATCCTATCTGGGGACCACTGTAAATCGGCGAGTGATCTGGGGCTGAACTTCATCGCCTTCTCTCTGCTGTATAAACACGGTTATTTCCG
>JAYTYG010000473.1:0-2162 GCA_043742585.1 Spartobacteria bacterium | reverse complement strand
GAGTGGGTTTATGTGAAAGAGTGCCTGGATACCGGTTGGGTGTCGTCGGTGGGCAGTTACGTGGATCGTTTTGAGCGCGAAATGGCGGCGCGTGCCGGGACTTCGCAAGCGGTCGCAACCGTCAACGGCACGTCGGCGCTCCACATCGCCCTGCTTGTCGCTGGCGTGCAGGCAGATGATGAAGTGCTGGTTTCGACCCTCACTTTTATTGCCCCGGCCAATGCGATCCGCTATGCCGGCGCCTGGCCTGTCTTCATCGATGCCGAGCCGCAATTCTGGCAAATGGATGCAGCTCGGGTAACGGAGTTTTTGCGCGACCGCTGCGAGTGGCGCGGTGGCACGCTGCATAACCGGCAGACGGGGCGGCGCGTGAAGGCGATTATTCCTGTGCATATCCTGGGGCATCCGGTGGATCTCGATCCCATTTTGGCGTTGGCCCGAGAGTTCGGGCTCGCAGTGATCGAAGACGCCACTGAGAGCCTCGGCGCTGGCTATCGTGGGCGGGTGATCGGTTCGATTGGAGATCTGGCGTGCTTTAGTTTCAACGGCAATAAAATCATCACCACCGGCGGCGGCGGCATGATTACCACCTCCAACGGCGAGTTTGCCAAAAAAGCCAAGTATCTCACCACGCAGGCCAAGGATGATCCGCTGGAATACGAGCATCGCGAGATCGGCTACAACTATCGGCTCACCAATATCCAGGCGGCAATGGGTTGTGCGCAACTCGAGGAACTGGACGCTTACATCGCGCGCAAGCGGGATACCGCCCGCTTCTACGAGGAGTCGCTGGCCGATATCCCCGGCATCACCTGCATGCCGCAAGCGCCTTGGGCCGAGAGTATCTCGTGGATGTTCACGATCCGCGTGGATGCCGCAGCTTTCGGCATGGATAGCCGGGCCTTGCTCCAGTATTTGGAACGCGAGAAAATTCAATCCCGGCCGCTCTGGCAACCGATGCATCGCTCGCTGGCCCATGCTGGGGCGGAGGTGGTGGGTGGCGAGGTGGCTGACGTGCTCTATCGCGAAGGATTGAGCCTGCCGTGTTCGGCTGATATTTCCGATGCGCAGCGTGAACACGTTGCCGCTGCCATCCGCGCAGCCCACGGGGCGATCGAGGACGTGGACCCGACGCCCAATTACGAAAACATCTTGACGGATTAACCCGCCTCCACTCCGGCCTTATTTCATGAGAGCCAAGCACAGATATTTAAAAGCCGAGCCCTGACATGGCCTCTGTTTCAATAAATGCCTGTCAAATTCACACTCGAAAGTCGGGAGTTAGAAGCCGGGGCGACTTTCTCCCTGGGAAGCAAGCGCGACTGCCGTGGCAAAGTGTCACTAACGCCTTCGAAAAACCTTGCCGCGTCCCTTTTGAGCCAGTGATACTTGAGCCTAAATGCCTGCGGTACAGGAGCAATTCTCCCTCTTAACGGCGCAGAGCAAAGCAGAGCCACGGTGCGCAAAAAAAGCAAATTCTCATCAGTAGTTTCCTCTATCAGCTCTGCGGCGAACCGGAGACGGGCAACGATGACCATCCCATCCGCTGGCTATATCACCACCATCCCAAGATCTTCCGGACGCTGCCCCGGCGGAACATAAGCGCTGCCCGGAGACCGGCCGCCATTACGTCGACAACCAGCTCGCGGGACATCAATGATTACTGCTTCATGAATTTCTTCTATACGCACGGCCACCTCAGCACCGGGGCAAATCCGTTGCCGGCCGCGCTCTTCTCGGACCCGCATTACGAGATGACGACCGCGCCATCCCATGGTTACGACCGGCTCATCACGCCGGATGATCCGCAGCGGGAAGCGACGCGGAAGAATTACAACGACGATTTCTTCCGTGATCTCTCGAAGGCTGCGGCCCAGGCATGAAGCGCGATTGGAAACACTATCGCTATGAGCTGCTAAGGTGCTGGTGGTGGTTCCAGCCTCGCGCGATGAAATGGCTCAATGACTTCCTGCCCGGACGCCCCGACGTGGAGCGCGGCGGGCGGGTCTCCTTCCGCGCCAAGATCGAGGGGTATCGCAAGAATATCCACGTTCGCTCCGGTGCCTGCGTGCGTGAGCAGGCGTGGTTGCATTGCCTGGATGCCGGATCCTCGATCGAGATCGGGGAAAGCTCGCTCATCATGCCTTACGCGAAGCTGGTGG
>JAYTYG010000472.1:0-1731 GCA_043742585.1 Spartobacteria bacterium | reverse complement strand
ATCGCGTATTCTCCCATCGGACCATTCTCGCGATAGGGAGACACCAAGCGGGGAAAGAAAATACTGACAGAGGCCGGCAGTGAATGCAGGTAGTCGGCTTCGTCGCGGAGTTTCGAACGCATCGTCGACCGCTTGCGGACGATGCCGCTGTTGCCATCGACGGTGAGCCGATTGAACGACCGGCTGGCGATCAATTGGGCCCGGGCGTCGTAGAAATTCACTTCGTGGCCGCAATCGATCCAAGTCGTTTCCCGACTGGCCCAGTTGATCGAAGCGGCTCGCACTACAGCCAGAAGGTCGTCGACCCGAGTGGCCGTGGCCGCGGCGCGCCGCAATTCACCGAGCCCGAGTGCGAAAACACCCGTGAATGCCCGCGATGTGGCCGGACAAGGCTCGTTCTTCAAAAACAAGGCCAGCCCCTCGGGCCGCGCCTCGACCGACGACCACACTGATCGATCACGCGCTCTGGCATCCACCAGCACCTCGCCAGCGGCCACCAACACGCGCGGGATCGTCGTGACAACATTCACGATGCAGGTGACCTCTTCGGGATCCAAGGTGTCCAGCGCGCAACGGAGCGATTCCACCACGCCGCGCGTGGCAGGCAGCGGAACAATCCGAAAACGTCCACGATACTGGACCAGTTCGGCTTCGACGGCCGCCACATGCTCACTCTGCACCCCCACCACCACGGACCCGACCGGCTGGCCGAGGTAGAACTCCAACACATACGCCACGAGTGGACGCGTGTGCACCGGCAGGAGAGCCGGGGTCTGGGCCCGGAGGCCGAGGTGTCGCAAGCGCTCATTCACACTGCCGCCCGCAAGAATGAGCAGGGTGGGGAGTGGGCCGGAATTTGCGTTGGCAGCCATCAGATGCGAGCAGCGTGGTGCTTCAAGCGGTCCTGCCGCCAAACTCCGGCTCGATACCCCAAACGGGCCAACCCTCGCCCCACCGGCCCGGTGATACTGCCCAACAGCGCCAGATAAAATTTCAAATTGCGCGCCGCGACTCCGGGGTAGGTGGCGAGCGCCAGACAGACATGACGGAAGGCCAGCAATTGACTGCCGTGCTTGATTTCCTGCAGGGCAGTTCTCAGGCAGTAACCGTCGACATAGGCGTCCACAATTTCGGCGCGCCGCACTCCCAGCTCAGCAAGGAAGCTGTCGGGAAACATGTGCGGGTAAGAGTATCCGTCCCACGCGTGCTTCGGCACGGCCTCGCGGCGCGCGAGCCCGCTTTGCCCACCACCGTGCTGTCGCCAATGGAAAAGCGGTTCCCGGAGCCAACGCACCTCGGGATTTCGACTGAGGAGTAGAAAATTTAACTGCATGTCCGGCGAGTAGAGCAAACCGCTGTAGAGTCCTTCAACCGACTCGAACAAAGTCCGGGGATAAAGGGTCGCTCCCTGAAAACCCACGATGCTCAAGGTCCGAAGCGCCGCCGCCAGCGCGGTGGGCCCCTTGAAATCACGCACCTCACCGGTGGCCGCATAGGTCTCGAGCGGCACCTGCTCCGTTTCGTAGCTATCCCTCCGTTGGGTGTGGACTGCCAGCGGGCGACCGCTCGCATCAGAAAAATAATAATCACTGATGGTGACAGCCGGGCCATGATCGCCTGTGACCTGACTCGCCAGAGTCAGCAGCCGCTCAATCGCATTCGGCAACGCGAGATCGTCCGCGCAATGGACCATCATGTAGTCGCCGCGCGCCAACGAGAGCGCTTTGTGCA
>JAYTYG010000471.1:0-2353 GCA_043742585.1 Spartobacteria bacterium | reverse complement strand
CCAAGGATTCCCATGCGCTTTTGGGCGCCGAATCCGTCCGCGCCAAGTGGGGCGTCGAGCCGCGTCAGATTGGCGATGTGCTGAGCCTGGTGGGCGACGCGGCGGATAATATTCCCGGCGTCAACGGGGTCGGGCCCAAGGGCGCCGCAGCTCTGATTCAGGCTCATGGCTCTTTGGATGCTATTTTGGCCAATCCGGAGATTGTGAAAAACGAGCGGATTCGCGAGAAGCTCAAGGCGGCGCGCGAGCAGATCATTCAGAATCGGGAGATGGTGCGTTTGGACTTGGATTTGCCGCTACCGAGGGCGCTGGATGAGTTGAGCGTGCGTCCGGATTATCCGGAGTTGGCTGCGGCGCTGGCGGGGTTTGAGTTTCGCTCATTGCTGGCGGAAGTGCAGTTGGAAATGGCCAAGGTTGCAGCGGTCGTTACATTTCAGGGTGAGTTGTTTTAGTTTTGTCCTGAATCTTTTACCGGTGCGGTGTCTGTTCGTTTTTTCGCTTTTCTGGATACGAATGTTTTCCGGCGGAATTCCGAGCGCGGGCATTGGAGGCGCTTGCGCGCTTGCGTCGGCGGGTATCGACTTTCCTCGGGCAACTTTGAATTGTCGCGTCCGGCGGTGGCTGTTAGCAACCACGGAACCTAGTAATTTCCACAACTACCCATGAGCAAAGAGATCGAGAACCCCCTCAACGAGAAACGCGTTTTTAAGCCCAGTAAAGAGTTTTCCAAAGCCGCTCGGATTCAGAGCCTGGCGCAGTATCGCGAGATGTGGGAGGAATCCATCAATCGGCCCGACAAGTTCTGGGGCCGCGAGGCCGCCGAGCTGCAATGGCAGAAGAAGTGGACAAAGGTGCTCGATTGGAAGGAGCCTTTTGCCCAGTGGTTTGTGGGTGGTAAACTCAATGTCTCCGAGAATTGCCTGGATCGGCATCTTCTCACTGCGCGCAAGAATAAGGCCGCGATCATCTGGGAAGGTGAGCCGGGCGAAAAGCGGGTGCTTACTTATCAGCAGCTCTTTCGGGAAGTGTGCCGGTTTGCCAATGTGCTGAAGCGCAACAAGATTAAAAAGGGTGATCGGGTGCTCATTTACATGCCCATGATCCCGGAGGCGGCCGTGGCCATGCTCGCCTGCGCGCGGATTGGCGCCACGCATTCCGTGGTTTTCGGCGGGTTCAGCGCGGATTCCATCCGGGATCGGATCACGGATTCGCAGGCTAAGATGGTGATTACCACCGATGGCGGGTATCGCCGCGGATCGATCGTGCCGCTCAAGAAAAATGTGGATGACGCGCTGCGCGACGACCCGCAGAGCATCCAGAAGGTGATCGTGTATAGGCGCGCTGGGAATGAAGTCCACATCGAGGAAGGGCGCGATGTTTGGTGGCATCGGGAGATGGAATACGTCGACGCGAACTGTCCGGCGGCGGAGCTCGATAGCGAGCACCCGCTTTTTATTTTGTATACGAGTGGATCGACGGGAAAACCCAAGGGCATCCTGCATACGACTGGGGGGTATCTGCTTCAGGCGTATGCCACGTCGAAATACGTCTTTGATCTGCGCGATGAGGATGTGTATTGGTGCACAGCCGACATCGGATGGGTTACTGGCCATAGTTATGTCGTTTACGGTCCGTTGGCGTGCGGCGCTACTTCGCTCATGTACGAGGGCGCGCCGAACTGGCCTGAAAACGATCGTTTTTGGCGAATCATT
This sequence comes from Spartobacteria bacterium, assembly GCA_043742585.1. Lineage (GTDB taxonomy): Bacteria > Verrucomicrobiota > Verrucomicrobiia > Chthoniobacterales > Chthoniobacteraceae > CAIURC01. Next base: position 641 of record JAYTYG010000471.1, on the reverse strand, counting down.
GAGGAATACGCAGTGACGGTGTTTTACACCGCGCCCACGGCCATTCGCGCTTTCATCCGCTGGGGGGATCAATGGGTGAACAAGCATGATCTGTCGTCGCTGCGCTTGTTGGGGTCGGTGGGCGAGCCCATCAATCCTGAGGCTTGGATGTGGTATCACAACGTTATCGGCGGCGGCCGCTGCCCGATCGTGGACACTTGGTGGCAGACTGAGACCGGGGCGATCATGATCACTTCGCTGCCGGGCGCCGTGCCGACGAAGCCCGGTTCGGCCTCCCTCCCGTTCTTCGGGGTGGATGCGGTGATTGTGGATGACGATGGCAAAGAGGTGGGCCCCAATGAGAGTGGCCGGTTGGTGATTCGCAAGCCTTGGCCGTCGATGTTGCGGAACATTTACGGGGATAAGGCGCGCTATAAGAAGACCTACTGGAGTGATGTGAAGGGCTGCTATCTGGCCGGGGATGGTGCGCGCCGGGATAAGGATGGGTATTTTTGGATTATAGGCCGGATCGATGATGTGCTTAACGTGGCTGGTCATCGGCTGGGCACCAGCGAAGTGGAAAGCGCCCTGGTCAGCCATCCGTCGGTGGCGGAGGCTGCGGTGGTGGGGCGTCCCGATGAACTCAAGGGGCAGGGGGTCGT
>JAYTYG010000470.1:0-3218 GCA_043742585.1 Spartobacteria bacterium | reverse complement strand
TGGCTCGGCGGCATCCAGCCCGCTGCGGATGCCGTGGGCTTCGACCGCATCTTAATCCGCCCACAGCCCGTCGCGGATTTGCAATGGGTGAAGTGCTCGCACCAATCCGTGCGCGGACCGATTGAGTCGAACTGGTCATTCAACGCCGCAGGCACCGAGTATGACATCGTCATTCCTACAGGAGCCACCGCCACCGTCGAGTTGCTCGGAACCGCAGGCGACAGCATCACTGAATCCGGCGATCCGCTCGAATCTGCTAAGGGCGTGAAAGCCCTGCCATCCACGCCCGTTCTCCACCGCCTGCAAGTTGGCGGCGGCCGCTACCGTTTCTCTGTTCGCCACTGAGGCGCCTAGATTATGATCGGGTAGCTCCCTGGCCGCGTTCGCACTTTCGTGTTCCATGTCCAGAACCGGGTTGAAGAGCACCAGAAGGTTCGGCTTGGACGATACTCGGGCATCCTCATCCTTGGAATCGTAAGTAAGAAACTATGGCTTCCCCTAGTCTTTCGGGCGATGATTGTAGAGAGACCAGACGTTATCCCATATCCACTTTGCGTCCTTCTCCTCGACGCCGGTTTTGAAGGCGATTTGATGCGGGTCTTTCCCGCTGATGAAGGTGTAAATCAGACAGCCATAGGCATACTGACCAAGTTCCGTGGGGTGGATTCCTCCTTGCTCCCACCCTGTTGCCCGCTGGCCCACGCCCCGACTGTCTTCCTCCATCTTTCGGCTCGCTTCGGAGAGGAGAAGACCAGGGACATACAGAACTTCATGCTTTGTCCCGTTGATCGTCCGCTCCCTCATCGCCTGATAGGTTTTTTCATACAAGGGAACGAGCTCATCCGCTGAGGGGCTTTTAGGCCCTTTGAACAACATATAGAGCATCGTTTTCGCCCCATGCTTCGTGATGATTTCGTGACAGTCGGCCGCAGCCGCGATCAGGTCTTCTGGCTTCCTTTGCGTCCAGCATTCGTTGTGCATGCTGAGCAAGACATAATCAAACTTCTCTGCCGCCAGCTTGCGTTCCAGGGTCGCCTTATAGCTGATAAAGTCGCCGTATCCAAACTCCTTCCCTTGATCCACCTCCGCATAGACCACGCCGTCGGCCTTGCCCCAAGCCTGGATCGCCTTTCCCAAAGTCCCTCCCGAGCCAAACTCGCTGCGACCGATCACCAGCACTTTGACGAACTTGCCCTCAGCTTCCTTTTGGCTAGCGGGTGCCGCGTTCTGAGGTCGCTGGTCTAATTGAATTTGGCCGCCCGTTCCTCGCGTGTTGGCGCTTTTGGCAGCGCTGGCTGGTCCCAGCACACGCGCAAGAAATTCGCGCACGGGTGCGCTGTTATTCTCACCACCGAAGCCGTGGCCCGCGCCTTTCACCGGCAGAAAAGTCACGTCGGCTTTCGCATTTTGGAGTGCGTCGCGGAGGAGTTCACTTTGGTTAAAAGGCACCATGCGATCTCGATCTCCGTGCATAATGAGGAATGGCGGCAGCGCACTTTTGCCGATGTAGGTGATGGGGTTCGCCTTCGACGCAGCCTCTTTGTTTTCTTGGATCGGCCCACCGATAAGCTTGCTCTCCGGCGAGCGGGCAGCGTCATGAACCATGTCGCTGCCCGCCTTGTCCATTTGCAGGAAATCCGTCGGGCCGAACCAATCCACGACCGCCTGCACGCTGCTGGATTCTTTCAGATCGTTAACCGTGCCTTCGAGTTCAGCCACGCCGCTGCTGGTGCCGAGCACGGCCACGAGATGCCCGCCCGCGCTGCTGCCCCACACGGCGAAGCGCTGCGGGTCATAGTGATACTTCCCCGCGTTCGCGCGCAGCCAGCGCACCGCCGCTTTGCAATCGTAGATTTGCGCGGGCCAGATCGCTTCTTGGCTGAAGCGGTATTCGACCTGGGCAACCGCGTAGCCGTCCGTGATGAATTGCTGCGCGGGGCTCGGCCCATTCTTGCTGCCTATAGTCCACGCGCCGCCGTGGATCCAGATGAGCAGCGGCTTCGGCGCATCGCCGGGCGGTAGATACAGATCGAGTTTCAAATCGCGCCTGCCGTCGTGGCCATAAACGAGATCGCGCTCGATGATCGTATCGGCGGGCAGTGCATTTGCACCGTTTGGCCCACCGGGCCTACCGGACCGATTTTGTCCACGAGGCGGATCGGGAGCGCTGTTGGTTTGGGCGAACGAGTTGATCGTGAGGAGGAGTGCGAGCAGTAGTCGTGTTTTCATAGGTTGAATTTTGTGGGGGCGTGTGGTACAAAAATTTTACAATGTGCATTGCCGCAAAAATAATCAGTTGCCGCAAGCATGTCACGAAGCTTCTGTACAACGGAACGCGACACCTGCTTAGTTGGATTGTGATTGGCGTGGATCATCATGCTAGTTTTCCAGTCCAACCGGAGTTAGTTGCTGGCCGACAACCCCGAAAGTAAATTTACGACAATCATGAAAACCCTGCTCGCGCTCTTTGTCTCCACTTCCCTGATCGCTCATGCGGATGACTCCGTGCATCGCTTTCTCTACATGGCCTCGCCGGATGAGGCACAGATGGAGGCGAGTTCCGGCAAGGGCATCCTGGTGTTCGACATCGACAACGGCTTCAAGTTTGTGCGCCGCATCGCCAACGCAAACCTGATCCCCGGCGTGCGTGGCATGACGGGCTGCCTAGCCACCCATTCGCTATACTACTCCACCAGCGCACGGCATCTGGGACGCTTTGATTTGGAGACGGATGCCGTGGTATGGGACAAGGAATTCAGTGGCGGCTGTGATCGTTCCGCCGTGTCGCTGGATGGTAGCAAAGTCTTTGCCCCCACGGGTTTTTGGGAAAAGACTGAAAACGGCGGCTTCGTCGTTGTGGATGGGGCGACAGGCAATGAGTTGCGACGCATCAAGGTGGGCCACGGTGCCCATAATAGCATCATGGCCGTGGATGGCTCACGGCTCTATCTGGGTACGACGACGACCCTGACGGTCTTTGATCTGCAGGACGAACATGTGATCCAACAGATCCCGGAGGTGGGCGAGTCCGGCGTGTTTCCCTATACGATCAATACCGCGCAAACGCTGGCCTTTGTGTGCTTGGGCAAGCATGTGGGCTTCGATGTGGTCGATCTCGTGCAGGGCAAGCCGATCCACCGCGTGCTGGCGGGTGAAACACCGATTGAGCATCGCACCCACGGCGTGGCGCTCACGCCGGACGAGTCCGAACTGTGGAT
>JAYTYG010000469.1:0-5725 GCA_043742585.1 Spartobacteria bacterium | reverse complement strand
GGTTCATATATTGGGCGTCTGCAACTTCTGCAGGAGATGATGGGGCTGCCGGTGGCGTCTGACGAAACGCTGTCTCGGTTGGGGGTCGACGAACTGGAGGCTCGTTATGTCGCACTGCATCGGGAATACGAGTTGCGGCTCAAAAAGGCCTGAGCCAAATTCGCCTCCATCTGCATTTGGTGTAGGTCTGGGGATAATCTCCCCGGGGACAACACAGCTTTCCGTTTTGGGTTGAGGCGGGAAATATAAAGAATCTACTATGACTACAGTTCAGTATTTAAAGGAGGAATGGCTGGCTGAAGGAAGAGCGGAAGCGCTGGCTGAAGGAAGAGCGGAAGGAAGAGCGGAAGGTTCATATATTGGGCGTCTGCAACTTCTGCAGGAGATGATGGGGCTGCCGGTGGCGTCTGACGAAACGCTGTCTCGGTTGGTGGTCGACGAACTGGAGGCTCGCTATGTCGCACTGTATCGGGAATACAAGTTGCAGCTCAAAAAGGCCTGAGCCAAATTCGCCTCCATCTGCATTTGGTGAAGATCTGGGGATAATCTCCACGGGGACAAACAACACAGCTTTCCGTTGTCTCCGTGTGCTGCGGAGAGGCTGACCTCCGAGGTTGCATCCCGCGAGTCAGCGCTTCGCGGCGATGGCGCAGAAAGCTTACTCCGGGATGGTTTTGCGATGGACCCAGACGCTGTTGACGAGGCCCAGCGCGAACATATTCATCAGGACAAACGTGCCGCCGTAGCTAATCAACGGCAACGGTAGGCCGGTGATGGGCATCAGGGCCACGGTCATGCCGATGTTCTGATAAACGTGAAAGAAGATCTGGGCCGAAAACCCAATGGTAACCAGGAGCCCGAACTGATCTGCGGCATGATAGGCGGTTAACAAGCAGCATAAGAGCAGCAGCGTAAACGCGCTGATCAGAACCACTGCGCCTCTGAACCCCCACTGCTCACCGATGGCGGTGAAAATGTAATCGGTATGCACGGTCGTGCCGGGGACCAAGCCTTGTTCCACGAGCGTGTCTGGTGCTTTAAACCCTTTTCCAGGGAAACCTCCGGAGCCGATGGCGATCAGGGATTGGTTAATGGCCCAGGACGTGCCTTGGGGATCAATCGACGGATCGACGAAGGAGACGATGCGGTCACGCTGATAGGGCTTGAGTGCAAAGTTGATGACAATGGGCAGAGCGGTTATCCCGATGAGCAGGATGACGATGATGTGGCGTTTGGGAATGCCGCCCAGAAAAAGCATGGCCAGGATGGCAGGCACCCAGACCAGGGTCATTCCGAAGTCGGGCTGTTTGAGGGTCAATGCCATGGGGCCGCCCACAATGGCGGCGACCAGGCAGAGCTTGAGCATGGGGTGCAGTTTGCGGAACTGGCTGAGGAACAGGGCCACGACGATGATGCCGGCGATCAAACAAAGCTGGGAGGGTTGAAAGGTGCCGATGCCAGGGATCTTCAGCCAGCATTTCGCGCCGCCGTGTTTGACCCCCATGCCAGTGTAAGTGAGGATGAGCAAGGCAATGCTCACTAGGTAAAGCGGCAGGGCGATCCATTTGATCCAGCGATAATCGATCAGGCTGGTGATGAAAAATACGACCACGCCGACGGCGACCCAGATGGTCTGTTTGTGCGCGTAATCGAGGGTGGGGTTGAAATACGTGGCGCTGTAGACGGCGATGATGCCGAAGATGGCCAGTGCGGTCATCGTGGCAAAAAGCACCCAATTCATCCCGAGCAGTTTTCTTAAAAATGGAGTCACGGTAGTGAGAAATTACACAGTCCGCAGGAAGTGCTCGGCCGGCAACAGTGAATCTTGAGGACGAACGTTTTCAGCGTAGCGCCAGGTTTTAAATCGCAACTCGTGCCAGGCGTGGTGCATCGCCCCCCGCCGGCGACTCAGCCAAAGCTGGGCACTGCGGCCAGCAGCCTGCGGGTGTAGTCGTGCTGCGGGTTGCGGTAGATGTCGGTGGCGGATGCGGATTCGACGATTTTGCCGCGATACATGACCAGCACGTGATCGCTGATGTGCTCCACGATCGCGAGGTCGTGAGCGATGAAAAGGTAAGTGAGCCCGAGCTCGTCCTGGAGATCCTGTAAAAGATTGACGATTTGCGCCTGCACGCTCACGTCAAGGGCGCTCACCGCTTCGTCGCAGACGATGAAGCGAGGCTTGACTGCCAGGGCGCGCGCGATGCCGATGCGCTGGCGCTGGCCGCCGCTGAACTCGTGCGGATAGCGATTCATCATCTCCGGTTGCAATCCCACGTGCCGCAGCAGCTCCGCCACCCGATCGCGCCGGTCCGTCCGGGTCATCTGCGGGAAGTGGATTTCAAGCGCTTCGCCGACGATCTGCCAGATGGGATGCCGGGGGTTGAGGGAGCCGAACGGGTCCTGGAAAATCATCTGCATTTCGCGGCGCAACGGCCGGAATTGAGCCTGGCTCATGGGCAGGATGTCGCGCCCATCCAGCAGCACCTGGCCGGAGGTGGCCTCTACGAGCTTGAGCAGGGTTTTGCCGATGGTGGACTTGCCGCTGCCGCTTTCGCCGACGAGTCCGACGGTGGTGCCTGCCTCAATACTGAAGCTGACGTCATCGACCGCTTTAATGTCATCGGTGTGGCGGCGCAGGACCCCGCGGCGGACCGGGAACCAGGTGCGGAGATTTTTGACTTCGAGCAGGGGCATACGCGTCGATTCTACAGGGCATGCAAAAACCCCGTGAGCGGGCTTGTGGGGGAGGCTGCCGCCAGTCGTTCGCCGAGCCCGATCTCATAGGCGTCGCGCCCGGCTTCGATCGCCTTCTTGAACGCGGCTGCCATGCGCGCCGGGTCGGAGGCGATGGCGATGGCTGTGTTGATGAGCACGGCTGAGGCGCCCATCTCCATGGCTTCCGCAGCCTGACTCGGCGCGCCGATGCCAGCATCCACGATCACCGGGACGCTCGCCTGCTCGATGATGATCTCAATTTGCGCCCGGGTTTCGATCCCGCGGTTGCTCCCGATCGGTGAACCCAGCGGCATCACCGTCGCAGTGCCCACGTCCTGTAGCCGTTTGGCCAGCACCGGATCCGCGTTGATATAAGGGAGGACGGTAAACCCTTCTTTTACAAGGATTTCAGCCGCCTTGAGGGTCTCGATCGGGTCGGGCAGAAGATAGCGCGGATCGGGATGGATTTCGAGTTTGATCCAATCGGAAATGCCGGCGCTGCGGGCCAAGCGGGCGAGGCGGACGGCCTCTTCGGCGTTCATGGCGCCGCTGGTGTTGGGGAGGAGCAGGTAGCGTTTGGGGTCGATGAAATCGAGGATATTGGCGAAAGCATCGCCTTTTCCGGAGAGATCGGCCCGGCGGAGGGCGACGGTGACCAGCTCCGTGCCGCTGGCTGCGAGGGCGCCTGCCATGACTTCGTTGGAGGGGAATTTTCCCGTTCCCAGCAGTAGTCGCGAGGAGAATTCGCGTCCGGCAATGATCAGCGGTGAAGTAGACAAAAACATGAACTCCCCAAGCTATAAAGGCTTCGCGCAGGATGCAAGAGGGGGGCTGCGACGATTGCGGATTGGCGGGTTGGCTTCGCGCCGGGGTGCGCTTCGCGGGGCGGGGGGGGCTCGAAACTTCAGCGCAAGCTACAGCTTGAGAATTTCCAATACATTCCTACCTTAATCCTGTGCTCGAATTTAGCTCTCCTTCTCCTGGCTTGGCGGGTTCGCTTCTCGTCGCTCATCCCAGTCTGCAAGACCCGAATTTTTGTAAAAGTGTGCTCTTTGTCTCCGCTCATGACGCCTCCGACGGCGCCTTCGCGCTGATCCTGAATCGGCCGACCGCCAACTCAGTTGCCGATCTGCTCGCCGGCAAATCGCTCAGCGGCGGCAAGGATCTCGGTAATTTGATGCGGCTGCCGGTCTTTGTCGGCGGCCCGGTCGGCACGGACGAATTGATCTTCGCTTCCTTCTCCTGGAACGCTGCCGCCGAGCGCATCGAGAGCCGTCATCACCTCAGCTTTGAGGAGGCTCAGGATGGCCTGCTTTCCGGCCGGGTCCAAGTCCGCGCTTTCCGCGGCTACTCCGGATGGACGCAGGGGCAGTTGGAAGGCGAATTAGCTCAGCGCGCCTGGCTGGTGGCGCGGCCCGGTCCCTCCGTGCTCGACCTGGGCCGGGCGCCAATGTTGTGGCGCGAAACGTTGGCGGGGTTCGGGCCCTGGTTTCGGATGGTGGCAGAAGCGCCCGACGACATCTCCAGAAGCTAAGCGGATGTGGGATGAGGGATGTGGGATGAGGGATGAGGGCAGCCGCCTGAATAACGCACCTGCGCTTTCCGAATCCCCATCCTTTATAATTCATAATTCATCCTTCATAACTCCCAAGTCCCTTGCCGCCCGGCCCCTAATTTGCTGAGGACAGTCTTTAATGGTGAACTCTGCTTGGGAATGGATACAAGGAGCGGGCTCCGTAACTGGCCATGGATTTTACGGTAGTAAAGCAAACTTCTGACGGCTCAATATACATTTATGATTATCGGCGTCCCTAAAGAAACCAAGCAGCAGGAAAGTCGCATCGCCTTATTGCCCTCGGGCGCTTATCAACTCACGCGCCGGGGCCATACCGTCCTGGTTGAAGCCGGCGCCGGATTGGGCTCGGGATACAGCGACGACGAATACACCGTGGCCGGAGCGGAAGTGCTCAAGAGTCATCTGGAGGTTTTTGAGCGGGCGGACATGATCGTCAAAGTCAAAGAGCCGTTACCGGCTGAATATGCGCTGCTGCGGCCGAATCAGATACTTTTCACCTACCTGCATTTGGCGGCCAATCGCACTCTGACCGAGGCGCTGCAGACCCGGAATGTGATTTCGATTGCTTACGAGACCGTGGAAGTCAATCGGCGGTTGCCTTTGTTGGAGCCCATGAGCGAGATCGCTGGCCGGATGTCGATTATCATGGGCGGCTACTTTTTGGCCAAGCACTGCGGCGGCACAGGGGTTTTGTTGGGCGGCGTGCCGGGGGTTTTGCCGGGGCGCGTCGTGGTGCTCGGCGGCGGCACATCGGGCGTGAACGCCGCGCGCATGGCGACGGGGCTCGGGGCGGACACCACGATCCTCGAAGTCGACGTGGAACGGATGCGCTTTCTCGATATCACGATGCAGAGCGCGCATACGCTCTATTCCAGCGCGGCGCATTTGCAGGAGATTCTGCCCAAGGTCGACCTGCTCATCGGCGCGGTGCTGCTGCCCGGGGCCAAAGCACCGAAGCTGATCAACCGCCAGATGCTGGCAAGCATGAAGCCCGGGAGCGTGTTTGTGGATATAGCGATCGACCAGGGTGGTTGCTCTGAAACCTCGCGTCCGACCACGCATCAAGACCCGGTGTATGTGGAGGAAGGCATCACACATTATTGCGTGGCTAATATGCCCGCCGCCTATGCGCGCACGGCGGCGCAGGCGCTGACCAACGTCACCTATCGCTATGTGGAAATGCTCGCGGATCACGGCGTTCCAGGCGCGTTCCGGCGGGACCCGAATTTATTGGGCGGTTTAAACTTGATCGATGGCAAGATCACCTGTCGAGGAGTGGCCGAGGCCCATGGAATGGAGTTTCACGAGCCCCTGGGTCTTACTCAATAATCTGAAAAGCGGGAGGTGAAGGGGGAAGGGGGAAGGGGGAAGGGTGAAAAGTGAAAAGTGAAAAGTGACAAGTGAAAAGTGAAAAGTGAAAGGGTGAAGCGG
>JAYTYG010000468.1:0-6310 GCA_043742585.1 Spartobacteria bacterium | reverse complement strand
CCCGTTGGGATATATGAGGACCTGCAATTACAGCGAAATTAGATGCGTAAGCCCTGGGATTCCAGCCCCTGGATGCGACTCATCGAAATACTCACACCGCATTCATTTTAGATGCGTAAGCCCTGACTCCGCCCGCAACCGTGCTGCCGCTAACCCAGCCAGATATACAGCCACTGAAGCTTTCGGTTTCTTTAGAGTCGCGCGAATTATATCTAACTCTGGGGGATATCCCTGGAGTTTAGATTCCATGATGCCGACCAGATGTTTCCAGAGTTCACACGTCATCAAAACATCTGCCAGCGCTCGATGCGCCCGCAGCTCCGGCGGCGGTGTCAGCCGCAGATGACGCATCAGATCCCCGAGTTTATTGCTGGGGGCACCGTGTACTAAGCGACGCGCCAACAACAACGAACACAGAAAATCCCGCGCATGCGCCTGCCGGGCCAGCGCCATCTCCGCTTGGAAAAAACGCTGATCAAATGACGCGTTGTGCGCCACACACACATGATCCCCCAGAAATGCCCGCAGCTGCGGCATGACCACTTCCGGGCGCGGCTTCCCGCGCACCATCGAATCAGAAATACCGGTCAATCCCGTGATGAATCCCGGAATCCGAAACCCGGGATTCATCAACTCCGAGAACGAATCGACCACCACACCGTCGAGGACGATCACGGCCGCGACTTCGATGATGCGGTCAATCCCGGCGCTGAGCCCCGTGGTTTCAAAGTCGAGGACTGCGTAACTCTTCATGTGTTAGTATTCACCGATCTATATTCTGGCTCCAGCGCCGTTGTCGCCACTCCCGCAGTTGCGCGGCGTCGAGAAACGTCCACGCCAAAATGCGGCTGCGTTTCTGACCTTGGGCCATGTCGATCGTGCGAACGGTGACTGCGCCGGCGCGCTTGGCTTTGTGTTCGAGTTTTGGGACGTGGACGGCTTGTGCAACGAGCGTGGTGAACCAAGCGCAGCCCCCCCTGAACCGCGCGCTGTCTTCTATCATCCGACTGATAAATCCCATTTCACCCCCTTCGCACCATAGCTCGGCTGCCTGTCCCCCAAAATTCAGCCTCGCATCAGCCCCACCTTGGCGCTCGGCCGGGTCGGCCTTTCCCAGGTTGCGCCATTTCCGCTGACTGCCGGCCTGGGCCTCAGCAGCAGTGGCATGGAAAGGCGGATTGCAAAGCGTCAAATCAAACTCCTCGCTGGGCGCGATCACTCCGGTAAAGATCCGTTTTGGCGACGTTTGCCGCCGCAGCTCGATGCCGCGCGCGAAACTCGGGTTCCCCGCCAGGATCTTCTCCACCGACTTGAGCGCTGCGGGATGAATGTCGCTGCCCACAAAACTCCACCCGTATTCGCCATGGCCGATCAACGGGTAAACGCCATTGGCGCCGACTCCGATATCGAGGACTCGCACACAGCGGCCTCTGGGAATCGAGTCCTGACCCTTCTGCTCGGCGCCAGTCGCTAACAAATCCGCAGCGCAGTGCAAATAGTCAGCGCGGCCGGGGATTGGCGGGCAGAGAAATCCGTCGGGGAAATCCCAATGCAGCAAGCCGTACCAGTCCGTGAGCAGCGCCGAGTTGAGCGCCTTAACCGCGAGGGGGTTGGCAAAATCGATGGAGAGATCGCCGTAAGCTGTCTCTGCAATATATTGAGCCAACGCAGGACAGGCCTTGAGCAGGCGCGCCATGTCGTAGCGGCCTTGGTGCCGATTGCGGGGATGCAACGCAGCCACGGGGGCCTTGCGCGCGCCGGCGGCTTGCGGTTCGGGCGTGGCCCGCGGGTTCAGACTCGGCTTGCAGGTGCGCTTTTTGATTGGCATGTCGCTAACTGTTTGGAACCTGCGGCTTTCCACGCACCTTGTCACTGCATTGCGCGTCGCGCTGAAAAGTTCCCCAGGCCGGGCCGGCAGCTGGGTCGCGCCCAAGCCCCCAAACCCCCGACCGGCGGAGCGTTTTGGGGTTTGCTCCCAGTTTGGCTCCGGATAACAGTTCGGGCATGTTACCTGGCACTTTACGGATCCTGCTCGTGCTCGCCACCGCCGGATTTCTCTCGGCTCGCGGCCATGCACAAGCGCCGCCCCAAACCGTCCAACCCGGATTGGAAACCGCCGTAAAATGGAAGTGGTGGGTGTTGCCCTCGGCCGAAAAGGATTGGGGCTTTCCTCTCATCGAGCCGGTCCGCCAGCCGGATGCCGCCCCAAAAAGCGAACCCGGCGCGGATAAGAGAAATGCGGCGCTCCAAAAGGCGATGTCGATTACGCCGGGCAACTACGAGGTGAAACGCGGCGACGCGCTGGAGATTATCGCAAGAAAGGCCGGCGTTACGATCAGCCAGCTCAAGCTATTTAATGCGTTGCCCAACGACACCATCCGCATTGGGCAAATTCTCAGGATCCCCACCTCGGAGGAATTAACGGCGCTCCTCCCACCGCCCGCCGCCCCGGTGGCACCCCTCGTGCCCAAGGCCGCCACGCCGCATGTGGAATCCAAGAAGAGCCGAAAATCGACGCAGAAAGCGCCCTTGGAACCCGAGATTGACCACGAAGCCGAAGCCACCCTACTCCAGGTTTTTCTCGATCGGGAGAACTTTACGAGTGGCCCCATCGACGGCAACCAAGGCGCGCCCTTCCTGATGGTCCTGGCGATATACCGCAGCATTCACCCTGATTTAGAAACCCCTGAAGCGCTTCGGGCCAAAGCTGTCGCCTCAGTGGTTACCCCGTTTACCCACTACACATTGAAGCGCTCCGACTTCCGCTTTATCGCGCCCCCAAAGGCCGAGGCTAAACCGCTGCCGACACTGCCCAAAACCAAGGGCGCAAAAACCGCCGTAGCCGCTAAAGCGCCGCCGCTGCCGCCCCCCACTTACGAAGAGCTCACGGCGGCAACGTATTCCGCGTACCGCACGCCCTGGGAATTTATAGCGGAACGGTTTCACTGCGACGAATCGTTTTTACACAGCCTTAACCCTAAAGTTAAAAATACGCCAACTGTTGATACCGATTTCAAAGTGCCAAACGTCGCGCCTTTTGAACTCGAAAAATGTTTCGATGCCCCCCTCCGGCCCGCCTCTTATCCGGACAAGCCCGTGACGGCCGCGATCATCGAGTTCTCGCGACTGGAGATCCGCCAATGTGGCCAGATCGTAGCCGTGATGCCGTTGGCCCGGGCCAGGCCCGATTTGCGCGGCCGCGGCACCTGGACAATTTTGGATGCCACGCCTGGGCCGCAGCTTGCCACCCGCCAGGAATCAAAGGTCGCGCCCAAGACCACCGAAGCTGTCGAGCCCGCGACGTCCCCGGAAGCTGCTGTGCCGACGCCAGTGCCGGCACGTCCGTTAGACAAGGATCAAATTATCGCGGCTGGACCGAGAAACCCTGTGGGTATTTATTGGATCAATCTGGCAAAAGCCAACAGCACCACACCCCTGCCCTATGGCCTGCACGGCACGAGCATCCCCAACCGGATGAAGACCCAGGCAAGCATTGGCGGCCTGCGTCTGACCAATTGGGACATTGCGCGAGCAGTCCGACTGCTCCCCGAAGGCACGCCTCTGGCCTGGAAGTAATCCTGCGCGGTTGAGCCAGGGCTTACGCATCTCAATTACTCTGCACTCATATGTCCCAACGGGATTACGCCCTCCAGCCCAGGGTTGGCCCGCGGCGGGTGGACCGTGGGGACTAAGCGAGAGAGGATCGAACTGCAACGCGGTTCCGCCAAAGGCCGATCCCGGGCGCAACCCACGTTGGGGTTGGATTCTCTCCGTCGACGGTTCCCAGGGTAGCTCGTCCCTCGCAACCCTGGGCTGGAGGGCGTAACGCCTTTGGCGTAAATTCGTTAACGACTTTATATCGCGTGCCAACTCGCGGCAAAAGATGAGCGCGCACAAAAAAAGCTCCCACGCTGGAGACCATCCAGCACGGGAGCTTTTGCGAATGCTAAAAAACTGGGCGGCCTATTTCAGAGACTTGATGCTCTTCATGATCTTGACGACCGTTGGCTGGTTCTTCTTCACCTTCTCGTCAGTGGCCCAGTAGGTGAATACGAAAACATTCTTCCCAATCACAACCAGCGTGATGCTCACCGTTGCCTCGCCGTCCTCATCTTTCCCGCTATAGATGCTCTCCTCGGCCTCTTCACCGGCGATGGTGAATTTTGAGGTTTTTTTGGAAGCCTTATCCAGCACCACCTTATGCTCGTCGAGCATTTCAAAGGTGCTCTTCATGATTTCATCCATCCCCTTCTCGCTCTGGGTGGATTCCACCGAGAGATAGATCCCCTCGTCAGGCGACTGCCCATGCACGCCGGAATCGAGCTCTTCAGGCTTCCAAGAGTCCGGGATGGTGATTGAAATAACGGGCTTTGTTTCAGGCAACTCGAAGTCCTTGGCAAATGCAGAGCCCACGGTCAGCGCGAGAATGGTAGTGAAGAGCAAATTTTTAATCATTGGCGTTCCCCTCAAGCAGGCTCGCTGCCATTTGCCGAAATATCCCCAGCAGTCGCCGACTCGCTGCAAATGAACGAAGCGGCGACCTCGCTGACTAACGCCGACCATGTCCACTTCACGTCTCCTTCCCCTGCTGCTCGCGCTCTCTCTTCCCGCCTGGGGCGACGAGGCGCCGGCCGATAATTCCGGCCCAGACAAGAAGCCCACCAAGGAAGAAAAGAAAGAAGAGGGCAAAGAAGATAAGCCAAAGGAAACCCTCGGGAAAATCACCCTAGGCGGAGTCGCCGTCTCTTACATTGCCCAGACAGGGACCATCCCGGTGCTCAAGGACGACGGCAAAGCAAAGGCCAACGTCTTCTATGTCTATTACGCAGCGACTAATGCGCAGGGCAAACGACTTGCCGCAGCCGACCCCGGCAAACGCCCCATCACATTTTGTTTCAATGGCGGCCCGGGCGCCTCGGCGGTTTGGCTGCACCTCGGCGGACTGGGCCCACGGCGCGTCAATTTTCCACCGGCGGGCCTGAGCCCCACATCTGTCGCGGAGGTGGTTGATAATCCCAATTCCATTCTCGATGGAAGCGACCTGGTCTTTATCGATCCAGTCAGCACCGGCCTCAGCCGCGCCGCCAAGGACGAAAAGCCCGAACAGTTTTTCGGGCTCGATGAAGATATACAATCCCTCGGCGAATTTGTCCGACTCTTTACCACGCGCGAACAACGCTGGCTGTCGCCTAAATATCTATGTGGCGAAAGTTACGGAACCACGCGCGTGGCGGGCCTAGCCGCTTACTTACAGGACACCCACGGCCTGTATAGTGAAGGCCTCATTTTGATGTCCGGCACGATCAATTTCCAGACGCTCGTTCCGGGGGCTGGCAATGATCTCCCGTATGCGCTGTTCCTGCCGGCCATGACCGCCACCGCGCATTATCACAAAAAGTTAGCCCCCGAACTCCAGGCCGATCTGGAGAAAGCGTTAGCTGAATCCCGCGCATTTGCGCAGGGCGACTATACGCTGGCGCTGATGAAAGGCGCCGGACTTACCGCCGAGGAACGCCAGATTATTGCCACAAAAGTCGCCCGCCTCACCGGACTTAGCAGTATACAGGTAGAAGACCAAAATCTGCGGCTCGATCCCTCATTTTTTCGCAAGGCGCTGCTGCGGGATCAAGGCAAAGTGATCGGTCGCTATGATGGACGGGTGACCGGCCCTGAGGATGACCGGACAGATTTGCGCACGGATCTCGACCCCTCTTACTCGAATATAGTCGGTGGATTTGCATCAGCCGTGAACGCTTATGTGCGCGGCGAACTTGGCTATCAAAGCGATCATCCCTATCACGTCCTAGCCCACGGACTGCCCTGGCGCTGGACCAGCTTTGCCGGTCGCTATGTTTCCACCGAAGACAGATTGGCAAACGCGCTCACGACCAATCCCAAGCTCCGCATCCTGGTCCTGAGCGGTCTGCGCGACCTCGCTGTGCCTGGGGATTCCATGCAATATAGCATCGCCCATTTACCCATCCCAAACAGTCTCCGGGCGAACATAACATTCAGCCGCTTTGAAAGCGGACACATGATGTATCTATTTCAAACCGACGCGGAAAAGCTCCGGCGGGAATTGACGGAGTTTATGAAGGTGCGCTGAGATCTATAGACAGTCAGGACGCAAGGCTTACGCATATAAATTCCTCAGTAATAGCAGGGATTCATATATCCCAACGGGATTCATATATCCCAACGGGATTCGAAATATCCCAACGGGATTACGCCCTCCAGCCGCAGGGTTGGTCCGCTGCGGGCCTACCCTGGGACTGAGCCAGAGCGGATCGAACCGCAACGCGGTTCCGCC
>JAYTYG010000467.1:0-4088 GCA_043742585.1 Spartobacteria bacterium | reverse complement strand
TCGAGCGCCTCGTCCCAGGTGATCTGCTCGAATCGGCCGCTGCCCTTGGGGCCGGTTCGGCGCATCGGGTGCAGCACCCCGACCCTCATAATTCCTGACATCTCCGTTCTTGCCCGCCATTCTCCTGACGCTACTCTTCGCCTTGGTCCCGATTCACCCAGCGTGTTTCGGGACGTTTCGCGTTCAACCTTCACCCAAATACATTTTTTTCTCATGGCTAACACCATCCTCGTCGGCGCCCAATGGGGCGACGAAGGCAAAGGCAAGATCATCGACTTTCTCACTGAGAAAGCGGACATAGTGGTTCGTAGCCAAGGCGGCAACAACGCCGGCCACACCGTCATCGTCGGCGGCACCAAATACGTCCTCCACCTCATCCCCTCGGGCATCCTCAGGGCCGGCAAAAAATGCGTCATCGCCAACGGCGTCGTCATCGATCCCGTGGCCGTGGCCCAGGAAATCGACGGGTTACGCGACAAAAATGTCGCAGTCACCAAGGACAACTTGATGATCAGCGATTGCGCCCATCTCGTGCTGCCGTATCACCGCGCCATCGACGAACTGCGCGAGCTCGGCAAGGGGAAAGCCAAAATCGGCACCACCAAACGTGGGATCGGCCCGGCGTATGGCGATAAAATCGCGCGGACCGGCTTGCGCATGAGCGACCTGATGCAGCCCGAACTTTTCAGCCAAAAGCTCGCTCTCAGGATCCAGGAAAACAACGTCCTGCTCGAGAGCCACGGGATCCAGCCCATCGAGTTTAAGGAAGTCGAAGCGGCCTACCTTGAAGCGGCCGAGAAACTGCGACCATTCGTGGGCAACACCGTGGTCTACCTCCACCAAGCGCTCAAGGCCGGCAAAGAAATGCTCTTTGAAGGCGCGCAGGGGACATTTTTGGACATCGACCACGGCACATACCCCTATGTGACATCGTCCAACACCGTCTCCGGCGGCGCTTGCACCGGCTCAGGCGTCCCGCCAAACCGCATGGACCGCGTCATCGGCGTCATGAAAGCTTACACCACCCGCGTCGGCGAAGGCCCGTTTCCGACCGAAAACGACGCCATCGGCGACATGCTCCACGACATGGGTCGCGAATTCGGCGCCACCACCGGACGGGCCCGCCGCTGCGGTTGGTTCGACGCCGTGGCCACGCGCTACGCCGGCATGCTCAACGGCATCGACGACCTCGCCATCACCAATCTCGACGGCCTCGACACCCTGCCCGTCATCCAGCTCTGCACCCATTACAAACTGGGCGACCAAACCCTGGAAGTCCCGCCGAGCGACGTGCGCGAGCTCACCGAATGCAAGCCGGTCTATATCGAAATGCCAGGCTGGATGACGCCCACCCACGAAGCCAAAAAGTTCAGCGACTTGCCAGTCAACGCCCAGACTTACCTTCACAAAATCGCCGAGCTCACCGGTGCGCGGCTGACCATCGCCAGCGTAGGCCCAAATCGCGAACAGACCATCGTGCTTTAAACGCAGGCCGACTGGCCTGTGTCGAGCGTGACCATGACTTCCACACCCGCCATCCCGCTCAGCGGCAGCATCGTCCCCGCCGCCCCAATCGGCCCCAAAGCGCCCCGGCACATTGCCATCATCATGGATGGCAATGGCCGCTGGGCGCGGGAGCGCGGGCTATCGCGCATCGCCGGCCACCAGCAAGGCTCGGAAGCCGTGCGCACGGTTACCGAAGCCTGCGTGGAATGCGGCGTCGAATTCCTCACCGTTTACGCCTTTTCCACCGAAAACTGGAAACGGCCGCAGTCGGAAGTCGACGCCCTGATGATTCTGCTCGAACACTTCATCGGGCAGGAACTCCCCACGCTCATGCGCAATAATGTGCGCCTCCAAGCCATTGGCCGACTCAGCGACCTGCCGGCGAGCTGCCAAAAAGCGCTGAGCGACGCCATCGCCGCGACCGCCGCCAACACCGCGACGACGCTGATTTTGGCGCTGAGCTACAGCGGTCGGAGCGAGATCCTGCAAGCGGCGCGGGCGCTTTGCGAGAAAGTCAAAGCCGGGGAGCTCCAGCCCAGTGAAATCGACACGGCGACATTCGAGCGACAACTCGACACCTGCAACTATCCGGATCCGGACTTGCTCATACGCACGTCAGGGGAAATGCGGCTCTCGAACTTTCTGCTCTGGCAGTTAAGCTACACCGAGATCTACGTGACCGCGAAGCTCTGGCCAGACTTCGGCAAGCCTGAGCTCCTGGAAGCCATCGAGGCTTTCCACAAACGCGAAAGACGCTTCGGCGCCCTTTGAGGCTGGGCCGCGCGGCCAGTAAACTCCAGGGTGCTCCACCGCCAGCGCAGGCGCCTAGCCCACCCTTTCAACCCACTGTTCTCATGGAAAAAGCCCAAACCATTCTCGTTGTAGACCCGGAGAGCGACTTCCTCGAGTGGGCTCAGCATCAGCTCACCACCGCCACCACCCGCGTCATCATCAGCAGTAACGCCGATGACGCCTATAAAGTTTTCTGCCGCGAATCCCCCGATCTCCTCATCACCGAGACACATCTCTCGCCCTTTAGCGGACAGGAACTTCTGGTGAAAATTCGGCTGCGCGAACCCAACGCCATCGTCATTCTCACCAGCCAGTTCGGCACCACCCAGGCCGTCATCGAATCGATGAAACTGGGCGCCTACGACTTCATCCGCAAGGAGACCCTGCCCTTCAACCTCAAGGTCGTGGTGGATGCCGCGCTCAAGGCCCAGGCCGAAA
Organism: Spartobacteria bacterium; assembly: GCA_043742585.1. Classification (GTDB taxonomy): domain Bacteria; phylum Verrucomicrobiota; class Verrucomicrobiia; order Chthoniobacterales; family Chthoniobacteraceae; genus CAIURC01. The sequence continues at coordinate 1,352 of JAYTYG010000467.1, read as the reverse complement.
TGAAGCGTGCCACCACCTTCAAACCCCAGCTCACCGTGGAAGAACATCAGGACTCCATCGTCGGCAAATCCCCGGCCATGCAGCAGGTCTTCAAGATGATCGGCCGCGTCTCGCACTCCGACGCCCCGGTGATGATCACCGGCGAAAGCGGATCCGGCAAAGAACTCGTCGCGCGCGCCATCCATCACTACAGCCAGCGCAGCCACAAAAGCTTTGTCGCCATCAACTGCGCCGCCATTCCCGACCAGCTTTTGGAGAGCGAACTTTTCGGCCATGAAAAAGGCGCATTCACCGGCGCCGCCAGCCAGCGAGTGGGCCGCTTCGAGCAAAGCCATGGAGGCACCCTATTCCTGGATGAAATCGGCGACATGCCGCTTCAGCTCCAGAGCAAAATCCTACGGGTCCTGCAAGACGGCCAATACTCCCGGGTCGGCGGCAATGAAACACTCAAGAGCGACGTGCGCATCATCACCGCCACCAACCGCAACCTAGAGCAGGAAGTCGCCGAGAAACGGTTCCGCGAAGATCTCTTCTACCGGCTCAACGTCGTCCGCATTCAATTGCCGCCGCTTCGCCAGCGCATCGAAGACATTCGGATTTTGGCCGAATATTTCCTGCGCAAAGTAGCCACTCAAAAACATCTCCCGCAGCTCAAGCTCAGCGAAGAAGCGGTCCGAGTCCTGGAAAGCCACGGCTGGCCCGGCAACGTGCGCGAGCTCGAAAACACCATCCAACGCGCCTGCGTGCTGGCCACCGCCGAGGTGCTGCTCCCAAAAGACATCCCACTCGGCAGCGCCCAACCTGCAGAATCCGCAGCCCCCCCAGAACCAGCAGCCACGGCCCTCAGCGCCCCGGCCGACGGCGGCCCCATCACCACCGAGACCGCCATCGAAGTCCTGCTCCGGGCCGCGCAAGCCGATCCAGATGTGCAACTTCTGCCGTGGCTCGAGCGCGAATTCACCATCTACGCAATGAAGGCCACCAAGGCCAACCAAGTCCGCGCCGCCAAGCTCCTTGGCATCACCCGAGCCACCTTGCGCAAGCGCATCGAACGCTTCGCCATCACTAAAGAGCTCACCATTTCCTGACCCGCTTTTTTTCCGCGCGCGAGCCGCGCATCCAGGGATAACAAACGCAACCCTGCACCTCATGTTAACCCTGAATGCCGCCGAGCTCACTCGGTATGACGAATTTTTGCGCCAACTCTATGCGCATCACAACTTGTCGGATTTCCCTCAGTTTGTCGCCGGCCTGTTACCGAAAATCCTGAATATCGATCTCTGCGGCACCACCGACATGGACTACGCCGCCCAGTCTTTTCGGGCGCTGCGCGAGCCAGTGATTGATCCCGC
>JAYTYG010000466.1:0-4339 GCA_043742585.1 Spartobacteria bacterium | reverse complement strand
CGGTCGAAGGGGAAGTTATGAAGTATGAATGATGAGAATTCGCAGGCTCACCCTGTCACTTCCTCTTCCTGTTACCCCACTTAACAAAGTGGAAGTAATCAATGGGATGATTATGTCGGCTGTGCAGAAATAGCCGGATTCGAGAACGGGGGCTCCATCTGAGATCCCCCTGGGAGAAACCGATCGCCGTCTGTTAAAGTATTAAATTTAATATTTAAAAATCAAAATGCGCTGATATTATATCTTTAATGATCGGTTTGGATTTGATGTCGTTCCCCGAAATGCTCGCGCAGCGTGTCCGAAAGGAGCGCCTCGCTCGCAATATCACCCAAGCGGAAATGGCTTCGCGTTGCCTTCTATCGCTGCCCTCCTACCAGCGATTTGAAAGCTCTGGCCGCACTTCTCTGCTCACGTTCGTTAAGATCCTTTTTGTGCTCGATCATCAGAACGATTTAAGGGCGATTTTGCCTGAATCCCGAGAGGTGGCCTCTCTGGAGGAGTTTGAGCAGCGTCACCGCCCTCCCCGCTCCAGAGCCAGAAAAAAGAAGAACCAGTCGTGAGCCGGATCGAAGTTTTTTATCTGGAGACGAAAATCGGGGAAGTGTCGGATGCCGGCACGCAAACCAGTTTTTGCTTCAGCCCAGAATTCCTGGGTTCCGGCATCGAGCTTTCGCCACTGGCGATGAAACTACGCCGGGAGCCGTATGTGTATTCGAGTGAGGAATTCGACCATTTGCCGCCACTGCTGCACGATTGTCTGCCTGACCACTATGGCCGTTCGGTTATGAGGCGTTGGTTCGCACTCAAGTTCGGAGCGGGCCACCGCCCCTCGGCTGCCGAGAAGCTCGGTTATGTGGGGAAGGGTGGCCTGGGCGCTTTGATGTTTCGGCCTGTGCTCGATGGTGCTCCACCCGATACCCTTCGGGAGCTGGATCTTCGCCAGCAGGAAAAACTCTCCAAAACAATCACCAGTCAGGATCTCCCGGAGCTGGTGCAGAAAGTGAAAATGGCCGCCAAAACCGTAGGGGGCCGATTTCCGAAAGCTCTGGTGGCAATCGACCCAAAAACAGGATTTTTTTACGAAGATGACCCCCGGTTAAGCGCCGACTATGAGCGCTGGATCATCAAGTTCGGCGTCCCCCCGTTGGAAAGAGATAGCCTAAACAACCACCCGAATATCGAGCACGCCTACAGCCTCATGGCTCAAGCTGCGGCGATAAGAGTGCCACGTACCAAGCTGTTTGCTTCCTCCTCCAATTATTCGCATTTCGGTAGTGAGCGGTTCGATGTGCATGGCGGAACCCGGCTGCATGTGGCGACACTCTCAGCCCTAACCGAAGTTCCTGCCGGTCGGCTGGAACTCGACTACCGCGACCTGTTTGCCGCGACCCTTGCCCTCACCAAAGACCTGGCTGAAGTCGAGCAGGCATTCCGTCGTATGGTGTTTAACGTGGTGGCGCATAATGTCGATGACCATGGCAAGAATCATTCGTTTCTTTTCGATGGAGGACGGTGGCGCTTGGCCCCGGCCTACGACGTGTCTTTCGCCGACGTGTCAGCTATTGACAGCTTTGTCACGGTCTCCAGGGCCATGCCGGTGAATGGAAATCCGATCAATCCCAGGCGAAAGGATTTTGTGAAACTCGGTGAACGCTTCGGTTTGTCCCGCTCGCGCGGCGACACAATCATCGAAGAAGTCACCTCCATAGTTTCTCAGATTAGCAGCTTTCTTGAGGAAGCTGGCGTCGAGGATGAAGCCGCAAACTCCATCAGTAAAAAAGTGGAGCAGGTTATGGCCGAAGCTCGCGGGCCTGGCCTCAGGAGGTGACGACCAGAATCGTCAGGTGGCGGCATGCTATCTTTGAGTTCTCCACTATGGCGCTTTGATCGCGTTTTATGAATCCGGCGATGCCACGGAAATGCTGAACATGCTCGCGCAGCAGTAGCTCCGAAACAAATCCGAGTGACGTGGAGATTAAGCGGTGAGGGCTGGCCCAAAACTCCTCGGAGTCAATTTCAGCAAATCGCCAAAAATGGCGAAGGCGCATAGCAAATAAGCTATTAGTCGCCTAAATTGACGACATAATGAAGATCACAAATCCGCTCACGAATGCCGCTGTCCTCGGCGAGGTGGGCGCGCGACTGACCACGCTGCGTCTGGATCGCAATGTCACCCAGTCCGAACTCGCTGCGCAGGCAGGAGTCTCCAAGCGCACCGTCGAACGCATGGAGGCCGGTGAGTCGGTCCAGCTTTCGAGTTTTATCCGCCTCTGCCGGGCGCTCAACCTCCTGGAACACTTTGAGGCGTTGGTGCCGACCCCGGCATTGAGTCCCATCGCGCAGGTGAAGCTCCAGGGCAAAAAGCGGCAACGGGCCGTAAAGGCCGCTAAATCCGCGCCTGGGAAGTGGACCTGGGCACCGCCAGAATGAGCACTCTTGCACAGGTGCAGCTTTCGGGACGGACCATTGGGGGGGGCTGTGTCGCTCAAACACGGTAGCGACTACGCGGCGTTTCAGTATGACCCCAAATTCGCCAAGAGCGGCTTTGAGGTTTCGCCGATCACGCTGCCTCTCAATAATCAGGTCCGGGTTTTCTCCGATCTTCCAAAACGCACGTTCCGCGGGCTTGCGGGGTTTTTTGGCGGACTCGTTACCGGACGAGTTCGGCAATGCCTTGATCGACGCCTGGCTGCCGACACAGGGCAGAACCCCGGCCAGCTTCAACGCGGTCGAGCGTCTGTGCGATATCGAAGCCAGAGGCCTATGCGCAAGCGTTTCTGCCCATGCGCCAACTCAACCTCCCGATGGCAGACATCGAGCAGCAGTTTCGCCGGGTGGCGTTCAACATCATCGCCCGCAACCAGATGACGATGAACGGCAAGCCCGATGCCTTCAAGCTGGCGGATTTCCGGGCGTGCGCCAAAGCCGCCTTGCTGAAACGCGCCCGCGCCGAGGCGATCATTGAGGAGGTGCGCGCTGGTGTGGGTCGTTGGCCGGAGTTTGCTGACGCCGCCAAATTAAAGGACGCCTTGCGGGATCGGATTCAGAGCAATCTGCGGCTCAACTTGCCGCCCCGTTAGGAGCTGTCCGCCAATGCCAACCTGACAACTGCCGACGTAATAACAATCGTTGCTACATGGCAATCGAAGCAAAAGTCCGCAAGATTGGAAACTCCCTCGGCATCGTCCTACCCAAGGAGGCTCTTCATGCCCTCAAGGTCAAGGAAGGTGACATGTTATTCCTTACTGAAGCGCCCGAAAGCTCGCTTCGAATCACGGCAGAACAGCCTGGGTTTCAGGACATTATGAAGATCGCGGCGGAAGGCATGAACCGCTATCTCAACGCTCTGCGGGAACTCGCCAAGTGAAAGAGCCTATATGGCTGAATCGCGACACCATTCTCGCCATCCAAGGCGAACTATTGGCCCGCTTCGGTGGTCTCGACGGCATTCGTGATGACGGGCTTCTCGACTCCGCGCTCGGTCGGCAGTTGCAACGGGTCCATTCCGAAAAGCCGGATCTGTGCGATCTTGCGGCCAGTTACGCTCACGGCCTGGTCAAAAATCATCCGTTTTTCGACGGCAACAAACGCAGCGGATTTATGGCCGCCTACACCTTCCTCGGAGTGAACGGACAACAACTGGAAGCCCCCGAGGAACAAGCGGCGCTCCAAACACTCGCCCTCGCTGGGGGGGAAATCGCCGCCGATGCCTACGCCGCTTGGCTGCGAAAATCCTGTTCGCCCGCGTGGCGGTGAACTTGCCGCTAAGATCCGCGATGTCACCGTGGCGCGTTGATTTCCAGCGCGTTGATTTCCAATGAGCAGCCCAATGCACATAACACCTGGAGAGCTTTGCCGATCTGCGCCGTCGTCTGGAGCAAGTCGAATCTGGCATTTGCGCGGAATGCAGCGTGTTGTTTGGTGCGCATGTTAAAGCAATATCGGCCAAACGTGAATATCCAGAAGCGGCTCTAGTCCATGCGCCTTTCGTTAGCGCGGATGCGACATATGGGGCGGGACCACACCCCTGGCGCGATATCCACCAATTCAGGAGCCGTGGATCGAGAGCCCGCTTTCTCTGGAAGATGCCGAGCGAATTGCCACCCAAGTTGATAAGGTGCGGCTGGGGAAAACTGGTTCATCGTCCAGGCGCAGGCCACCAAAAACGGGCCATCCCCACGCGGGTGGGGAAAGCCGGCAAGGCCCTCGGATGCTCTCTCTCTGCCGCGGGCCATCCCCACGCGGCGGGTCTGCCAGGAGTTCGGCTGGCTCAATGCGCAGGGCAAACTCAAAACCATGAGCTGCAAAGTAGCGTTGCTGGCGATGGACCGGGCCGGGC
>JAYTYG010000465.1:0-8491 GCA_043742585.1 Spartobacteria bacterium | reverse complement strand
TGTCCGCTAGCTCGGCGTCGAGTCGCGCGAACACGCAGGGGCGCCGCCCGGGATGATAGGCTTCACTGAGGTCCGAGGTCGTTTCACTGCTACGACCGTGGCTGATGACTTTCGGTGGATTCGCCGGGCTCTGTTTGGTGAGTTCGGTGTCGATGATTTTAACGAAGCCGCCAGCCGCAGTGATGCTGTCGCCTAAAAACAGAATCGTTACTGCCGCGGGTTTGTCCGGCTGGGGTTGCTGTGCTCTCGTGGCGCTGAGCAATGCGAGGCTGAGAATACTGGCAATATAGCTAAGTTTCATTCGGGGGGGGGGCGGGGTGTGCTGGTTGGTGGGCGGAAAGTTCAGTTACCTCAGTTGCACGGTTGGATGGGCCGCTGCGTTTCGAGCAGGGTCCAGTATCTGGCGCGGGCTTTTAGGGACAATACTTTTTAGGCATATCCGCTTGGCCGGGCGCACATCAGACGTGACTTTTGGATGCGGCAGCCGTTCTTTACCCGGGTGCGAGTTGCCGCCAGCTTTTGCCGGGGGCAAAAAGCGCGCAGCAGAGTCCATTAGCCGCAGGATTTAGCCGCAGGATTTAGCCGCAGGATTTAGCCGCAGGATTTTCGCTGAATCCAACGCAGCCCCCCCTCTGTCGGCGCCCATTCGGCCCGGCAGGAATCGATAACCCCCAAATTCAACTATTCATGTATCAAGCAAGACCAGATCTAACGCCTGCCTCAACCGGTGGGGCCGCGATATTTTATAAACCTCAAGCGCGGCACTTGGATCGGGTACGGACTTGGGTGCAGTTGGGATTTGTAATGGTGGCGTTGACGGTGTTGGGCGGGAGCCCGAGTCGGGCGGAGGACAAAGTGAATGTGGACCTGACTAAGCTGCGGGGCGAAGAGGACGGGGTGCATCGCATTGGCACTTATAATCTCGGTGCGACCGGGATGCGCGGGTGGATCTATACGCATCCCGCTTCGTATCTCGACAGCATTCAAGGTCGGACCACTGCGCCGAGTCGGCAGATCCTGGTCACGCACGTGGGCGATAAGTCGCCGGCGGACGGGGTGATGAAGGTGGACGACGTGATTCTCGGCGTGGGCGGCAAGCTTTTCAGCGACGACGCGCGCAAGAGTATCGCGTTGGCGATCCAAGAGGCGGAGAAGGACGTGAACAAAGGGGTTTTGAAGCTGACCCGGTGGCGCGAGGGCAAAACCGAGGAGGTGCAGCTCAAGCTGCGGGTGTTGGGGACTTACAGTGAGACGGCGCCTTATAATTGTCCCAAGTCAAAGCGCATCTTTGAAGAAGCCTGCGTTGCGCTCGCCAAAGAGCCGCTGAACGATAGATGGAATGGCGCGATTGGCGCCCTGGCATTGCTGGCGACGGGGAACCCGGAATATATGCCAAAGATCCAGGAATACGCGCATCGGCTGGCGCCGGAGACGTTCAAGGTGGGGTCGGCCGAGGGGATGGTGATTTGGGAGTGGGGCTATAAGAACATCTTCCTGAGTGAATATTATCTCCTGACCGGGGATAAATCGGTGCTGCACGCCATCAACGAATACACGCTGGCCTTGGCCAAGGGCCAAAGTATGTATGGCACGATCGGGCATGGTATTTCGGGGCTGACTCCCGACGGCAAGCTGCATGGGTCGATCCCGCCTTATGGGCCGGTGAACGAAGCCGGATTGGTGGGTAATATCGGCATCGTGATGGGCAAAAAATGCGGGGTGAACGATCCCGAGATCGATCCCGCCCTTCGGCGCGGCGCGGGGTTCTTTGGCTATTTTGTGGATAAAGGCAGCATCCCCTACGGCGAACACGAGCCGTGGCCGTTTCACGAAAACAACGGCAAGGGTTCCATGGCGGCCGTGCTGTTTGGGGCGCAAGGGAATCACGTCAAGGAGGCCCAGTTTTTCGCCAAGATGTCCACGGCCGGCTACGCGAACCGGGAGATCGGGCACACCGGGCAGGGCTTCAGCTATTTGTGGAGTGCGCTCGGGGCGAATGTGGGCGGGCCTGCGGCGGTGACGGCATTTATGAAGGAAGCTTCGTGGCACCTTGATTTGGCGCGGCGTTGCGACGGGACGTTTACGTATGATGGGAGCGAGCAATACGGGCCCGGCAAGACGGACGACAACACTTACTACGGTAAAAGCGGCTATAACGGCCTGAGTCCGAACGCTACGTACGTGCTTACATATGCGTTGGCGCTTAAAAAACTTGTGATCACGGGCCGGGGGGCGAATCCAGCGTCGTTCCTGACCACGAAAGAGGTGGCGGAAGCGATTGCGTCCGGGCGATTTGATTTGGATCGCACGCGAAAGAGCCCGCAGGAGTTGGTGGCTGCGTTTGGGAACTGGTCGCCGGTTGTCCGGGGCTGGGCGGCGGATGAGTTGGCTAAACGCCCCGAGGCGAAGGCGATGGTGCCGCAGTTGATGACCATGGCTGAAGGGAAAGATGCGCATGCGCGCCAGGGCGCGTGCGAGACGCTGGGGAATATGAAAAGCGTGGAAGCCTTGCCTGTCTTTGTGCGGCTGCTCTCCCACGAAGATCGGTGGCTGCGATTCAAGGCGGCGCAGGCCATTCAAAAAATGGGCGGCGCGGCCAAGGGCTCGCTTCCCGAGATTCTCAAGGCGTTGGTTCAAACGGCGGAACCGCTGCTGCCTGTGAACTGGGCGGACCCGATTCAGCTTGTCCATGGGCAGTTGGCGAAAGCGGTGTTTGTCGGCGAGCTTCAGGACTCGCTCAAGGACACCGACCCTGGGCTGGTGCGCCGTGCGATCCAGGCGATAGCGGTTACCCCGGACGGCATGGCGCGAGCGACGTTGAGGGGGCTGTTTGAGAACAAGTTAAGCTTGGAGGAGACGCGAGCCCTGGCGCCCGATCTACTCGCCGCCATTAAAGTCCGGTGCCCGGCGGACACGATGTTTGGCAACGAGATTCGGATGGGTGCATTCAAGGCGCTGACGAAGTATCATTTCAAAGAGGGGATTGAGGCGGGTATTTTCTTGGTAAAAAACCAGGGCGGTCATGGCAGTCAGGTCAGGACTGCGCTGATGATGAAAGAGATCATGAGCTACGGCGCGGCCGCTCGTGACTCAGTGCCGGCACTCAGAGAAGTGATTGAGGTGTTTAACCAGCAGGTGAAGGCGAATGAGTTCCCCGGTGATCTCAACTCGCTGCGCACCGATGCCGTGCAGGAGGCGATCAAGTACATTCAGTCGACCACCGATCAGCCCGCGCTGCAAACCATCCGGGCTGTCCCGCGCGCGGCCGGCGCGCCGTTGAAATAGGTCCAAAACGGTAATATAAAAGAGTGTAAGGTGGCGCCGACTTTCATGGTCGGTGCCACCTTTTTTTAGCCGCAGCGGCGGGCAGGCGCACTTCCGATTCTTTACAAGGTGAGCTCCAACGGCGCCCCTATTAGGAATTATGAATTATGAATTATGAATTATGAATTATGAAGGATGAGGGATGAGGGATGAAGGATGAGGGATGAGGGATGAGGGATGAGAAGCCTCGGAATTAACGGCGCCCGTTTTCTCCGAACATTCATACTTCATACTTCATCCTTCATAATTCCCCACAGCTCCCGCCAAGATGAATGAAAGGGAGATGCGGCCCCCTTTGCGGCCCCCTTTGCGGCCCCCTTTGCTGCTCCCTTTTCCTATCCCTTTTTCTCCTGCTCGATTTTGCGGAGCAGGTTGACGTGGAATGTGCCCAGGGGAAACTCGTCGTCTTCGACCAGGGCGATCCATTTTTTGGGATCTGATTCGTCGGTGATCGCCCGGGTGTCAGGCTTCCATTTGGAGGCGACGTTGGGCCTGAGATAGCGGGAAACGAGGTCGTGGGCGGCGATCCAGAAGGTGAGTTTCGAGCAGCCGGCGCCGAGTTTATAAAGCGCAGTGAGCTCTTCGCGCAGGGCGTGCATGGCGGTCGGGAGCAGCTCCCAGCGAATGGTGAGGCGGTTGTCGCACCAGATCAGGACGTCGCGTTGATGGAGAAAGGCGAAAAGCAACTGGCCGCCGAGCGCGTCGTAGTTGCGCACGCGTGGGCCGGTGATCGGGAAGCGAAAGATGCGGTCGAGGACGATGCCCCAGCAGACATGGCGGGCGAAGGGGAAGGCGTTGAGGGCGAGGTCCGTGGCTTCATCAAAGCTGCGGAGATCGACGCGCAATTCCTCCAAGGCGTAGATCCAAAACGGGGCGCGTTGGCGGATCATGAAGGGGTCAAAAGGCAGTTCGCCCAAGCTATGGGAAGCGTCGTGGATCAAATCCCAGAGCGCCACGGTATCTAGGAGCATGGGCATGGAGTGCAGTAAACAGGCGAGCTCGGGCGGGACATTTAATCCCAAAATGCCGGCTGCACTCATGGCGTAGCGCTGTAGTCGAGCGGCTTCCCGGTCGCAAAAGATGATCCCGAACTGATTGCTTGCCCGGGTGCGCACCGACACGGTTTCAGGGAAGAGCACCGCGCATTCGCTTTCGTAACCTTTGGTGAATGCCTGCAAGTGGCCGGGCACGAATTTCGGATTGTGGTAAACGCGGCGTTCGAGCGTGCTGAGCCAGCCGGGCCAGGGGGCGCGGAGTATGATGGCCTCGAACCGAGTCTGGCTGGAAGCGTTTGGCGTGTACATGGGAAAAAGCGCCAGATGCGCGAGGCCGTCCTGCCTCAGGGCTTCTGGCCGGAAAGCGGCGAGCGCTTCTCCGAAATCGGGTTTTTCAAAGCCGCCGGTTTCCCAGGCCGTGAAGTCGAGGCGGAGCTGGTCGAAGTAAAGAGTTTGATGGGCGAAATAGGGGCGCAACGTATCGAGTTGGGCGAGCAGGGTTGCGGCTAACTCGGAGGCGTGGGTTTTGAGGGCGGCTTCCACGCTGCCATCGGGGGATTGCAGGGCGCGCAGGGCGTTGGTGGAGTCGATGAGTTGGCCGATTTCACGGGCCTCCAGCTCCCGGGGCGATTCCTGCGGTAGCTCGTGCGCAGGGTCCATGCGGGCGGGGGCCATGCGCGGGGGGCTGGTCGAAAGCGCATCTTTGAATGCGGCGGCGCGTTGCGCGAAACGGGGCAGGGCCATCCAGTAGACCAAATTGAGCCAGAGCTGGAGATGATCGAACGCGGGGAGCCGTTCATCGCCGAATAGATTCGAGTCAGTCACCAAGCCCACCCGGCCCAGGCCGTATTGAGCGAGCCCGATGAGGCCGGCGTCCGCCGGATGCGCCTGAGGAGATGTTTGCCAGGCGATCCCGGAGCTATAGCAGAATTCCGGGCCCGGTGGAGGCGGCGCAGTGCCCGGAGGTTTCACAGGGAGGGTCGTGCACCAACCGGCGCGGTAGAAGCAGGCGCGACTCGCCAGGTAAGAAAGAGTGGGGACCCCGGGGGACGGGGTGCCGATGATCCATTCGGGATTGTGGTGGGCGCACTGGGAACGGTCGAATATCTTGCCGCTTTCAATGCGCAAGCCCACCGGGGCCAATAGATCATTGAGATTGTCGCCGTATTTGTCGTGCTCGTATTCGCTCACCACCAATAGTGCGCCACCGCCGTGGACGAATTCGAGCACCGCAGAGATTTCGTCGGCGGAGAGGGTGGGGGCGTTTTGGCTGGTGGTGTGTTCCCATTTGGGATCGCAGGGATGGATCAGAGCGAGGACATCGGTGGTTTCAAGCAGCGCGCGGGAGATCGGCCCGGAGCGATGGCGCACGACCTCAAACTCCCTTTGGGCCAGGGCGGTGGCGGCTTTTTGATAGGAGGCATTGGCGGGGTCCTCGGGTTGCATTTGCCGGGCGCGGTCGGCGCAAGCGGACCAGCTTTGGCTATGGGTTTCGTCAAAGACGATCCGGACTCGTTTTCTCTGTGAATGATTCATGCGCGGCATCTCCCTTCTGCGGTAAAGACCTGCGGTAATATACTTCAGTTGCGGGGTTTCGCCATGGCGGCTTGAAAACCTCCGGGCTCAGCGGATGTGCGGAGAAACGGCTTGTATGATGCGGCCCGAGGCACAAGGGTTTCGCATCATGGAAATCGTCAAACAGCTCTCCGTCTTTCTCGACAACAAACCCGGCACATTAGCCAAAGTGTGCGAGGCGTTGGCTGCGGCGAAGATCAATATTTATGCGTTAACCATTTCGGACACGATCGATCATGCCGTGGTCCGGATGGTGGTGAGCGATCCGATCACGGCGCTGCATATCTTTGGCGAGCGCGGAGTGCTCGTCGTCGAGAGCGATGTTTTGATGCTCGATAACAGCAATAAACCCGGGGCGCTGGCGATTATCGCGGAGCGCCTAGGCAAAGCGCGAATCAACATCGAATACGCCTACCTGGCGACCAGTCCCGGCGCCAAACTCGGGTTGCTGATCCTGCGAGTGAAGAATCCGGAGAAGGCGCTGACTGTGTTGACGAAGGAATAAGTCCAAGGGGCGCGCGGGGGCGGCGGTGGTCTGACATTCTCTGCGGCTCGGATTATAAAACGCAGTGGAAATTGGATTTAACCCGAGTTTCTCATTTTACGATTCTCCTCTGAAGGCAGAACTACATTTCGCCCCAAAGGCACTACAAATCTCAAGATTTACTCTGAGAGGTAAGCCGCGATGAGAAACTCGGGTTAAATGCGGAGTCGCGGAGTAGAAATAGGGACAGACAAATCAGGTCTCCCTCTCAGCGGTTCCGGGCCCCCTCCGCGCAGTCGTCCTCGCGCGCGTATCTCAACCGACAAATCAGCTCTCCTTCTCAGCGTCTTGCGCCTTTGCGTTACAAAAGAGGCGCAAACTGCGGAGGGTTCCGCCAGGGTGCGCGGGTGTTTTCCGATAAAATCAAATCCGTCTCGGAGTTGGCTGAAATCCGCGCGCAATTCGGGGCCAGCGCGCGGCGGTTGGTGTTTACCAATGGCTGCTTCGATCTGCTGCATGTTGGTCATGTGCGATATCTTCAGGCGGCCCGGGCGCTGGGCGATGCCATGGTGGTGGCGGTGAATGGCGACGCTTCAGTGCGGGCGCTCAAAGGGCCGTCGCGCCCGATTAATCCTGAGCTGGAGCGCGCGGAGGTCCTCGCGGCTTTGGGCTGCGTGGATTTCGTCACTGTTTTTCATACTGAACGGGTGACGGAATTGGTCGCCGAGATCCGGCCCCAAATTTACGCCAAGGGCGGCGATTACACGGTGGAGTCATTGAACCCCGAAGAGCTCGCGGCGCTGCGCGCGGCGGGCAGTGAGATTAAGATCCTGCAGTTGGTGGCTGGAAAATCCACAACGGCGACTCTGGCCCGGGCCAGTCAATAGAGCGCAGCGTGAAAGGGGCTGGAGTCGTGCGCTCCGGGCGCGTATTGCAGCGTTGTGAATCCCTGCCCGACCTCTTCCCACTCTTCTTCTGTGCTTGCTCCGCTGCGACTGGGCGTTTTGGGCTCGGGCAAGGGGTCAAACTTCCGCGCCATCGCTGACGCCATTGCCAGCGGGCACCTGGCGGCGGAAGTGCGCGTGGTTATTTCTGATGTCGAGGGCGCCGGGATTCTGGCCCTGGCGCGCGACCGGGGGTTGCGGGCCGAGTATGTGGCGCCGGGCCGTTTTCGCACGCGGATGGAGCCGGAGGCGGAAGCGCGGGTGGTGGAATTGCTTCAGTTGGCCGGGGTCGAGTTGGTGGTGCTGGCCGGTTATATGAGGATGATCAAGGCGCCTTTGCTGGAGGCGTTTCCGCGGCGGATCATCAATATTCATCCCTCTTTACTGCCGCAATTTCCCGGGCTGGAATCCTGGGCGCAGGCTTTGGCGGCGGGTGTGTCAAAAACCGGGTGTACGGTGCATTACGTGGATAGCGGGATGGATACGGGCGAGATTCTGGCTCAGAGCGAGGTGCCGGTGTTGCCGGGCGATAGCGCCGAGAGTCTCCATGCGCGGATTCAGGGGGCGGAGCACGTGATTTACCCGGCGGTGGTGGCGCGGCTGCGCGGAATTATGAGGGATGAGGGATGAGAGATGAAGGGATGAGGGATGAGGGATGAGGGGCCAGGGCTTACGCATCCAAACTGACTATGGGAAAGTGCAGTTCCACGCATAAGGCGCTGGACGGAACGGCATCTACGCCGAAGGCGTTACGCCCTCCATCCCAGGGTTGCGAGGAACGAGCTACCCTGGGAGCCGTCGAAGAAAAGAGTCCAACCCCAACGTGGGTTGCGCCCGGGATTGGCCTTTGGCGGAACCGCGTTGCGGTTCGCTGGAGTTTGGCAAATTTCAGATCCCGGAGGATCCGAGCCTGTAGCCGGAGGTTGAGTCCGCGATACCCCCGGATCCCAATATAAACGCGATACAACCCCGGAGGTGGTCGCAGCGGTCTATTCCAGGCGGACAAAGGTTCTGGGGGTTCCGAGGGTTCCGAGGGTTCCGAGGGTTCTGGGGGTTCCGGGCGGCTTGAAATTACTTCCACTTTGTTAAGTGGGGTAACAGGAAGAGGAAGTGACAGGGTGAGCCTGCGAATTCTCATCATTCATACTTCATAACTTCCCCTTCGACCG
>JAYTYG010000464.1:0-3796 GCA_043742585.1 Spartobacteria bacterium | reverse complement strand
GCCACCACCCAGTACGAATTCCCGCAATGCAGCGCGTGCTTCATCCAGTCCGTCGAGGACAATATGGAAAGCATCATGAAACTCGCGCATGCCGAGGCGATGCTCTTCAAGTTCGGCTCGGGCACGGGCACGGACCTTTCGCCCATCCGGTCGGCGCGTGAACAACTCAGTGGTGGCGGGCGGCCCAGCGGGCCTCTGTCCTTGCTGAAAGTCTATGACCAGGTCGCCAATGTGGTGAAATCCGGGGGCAAGACCCGGCGCGCGGCGAAGATGAATACGCTGAAGGATTGGCACCCGGATATTGAGGAATTCATTGAGGCCAAGCAAAAGGAGGAGCGCAAAGCCTGGGCGCTGATCGAGCAGGGATACGACGGGAGCTATAATGGCGACGCTTACGGGTCGGTCATGTTTCAGAACGAGAATCTCACCGTCCGCGTCAGTGACGAATTCATGGAGGCCGCCCTGGCTGGTAAACCTTGGTGGACCAAGCGGGTCACCGATGGGCAGCCGTGTGAGATGAAGCAGGCCCGGGAGCTTTTACGCAAAATCGCGCAGGGCACCCATGTCTGCGGGGATCCCGGAATGCAGTTCGATACGACGATTCATAAATGGCATACGTGCAAGGGGACGGAGCGCCAGAACTCCACGAATCCGTGCAGCGAATATCTGTTCCTGGATAATACGGCGTGCAACCTGGCGTCGCTCAACTTGCTGAAGTTTAAAAGCACGGATAGCAGTTTCGATGTGGCGCGATTTAAGGCGGCGGTAAGGGTGTTTATCACGGCGCAGGAAATCCTGGTGGATAACGCCAGTTACCCAGTCAGCGAGATCGCGGAAAATTCCCACATTTTCCGGACCCTGGGCTTGGGCTACGCGAATCTCGGGGCCCTGATCATGAGCTACGGTTTGGGCTATGACAGCGATGAGGGGCGTGCTTTGGCGGGGGCGCTCACGGCGATCATGACCGGGCATGCCTATGAACAAAGCGCCCGGCTTTCCAAGGTGCTGGGGCCTTTTGCTGGTTATCACGATGCCCGGGCCTGTGGCGTGGCGCAGCCTTTGGCCAAGGATAATGTGGCGCCGATGCTGGAGGTGATCGCGCTGCACCGCTCCCAGGTCGCTGGCATCCAGGCGAGCGAGCGCTTTGGCTATCTCAAGACGGAGGCGCAGCTCGTCTGGGATAAAGCTCTGGCGCTGGGCCGGAAGCATGGGTATCGCAACGCTCAGGTCACCGTGCTTGCGCCCACGGGCACCATTGGTTTTCTGATGGATTGCGATACGACGGGCATCGAGCCCGATATTGCGCTCGTGAAATATAAACTGCTGGCTGGTGGCGGTATGCTAAAGATCGTTAATCAGACAGTTAAGCCCGCCTTGTCCAATCTTGGGTATTCAGCGGCCGAGATCGAGGGGATCGTGGCGCACATTGATGCGTGGGACACGATTGAAGATGTGGAGGATGCCGCGACCGGCACGTTGATTCCCAGTGGGTTGCGCGCAGAGCATGCGCATGTGTTTGATTGCGCGTTCAAGCCGCATCGAGGCAAGCGCAGCCTGCATTATCGCGGCCATATCCGGATGATGGCCGCCGCGCAGCCGTTTTTGAGCGGGGCGATTTCGAAGACGGTGAATCTGCCTGAGAGTGCGACGGTCGAGGACATTATTAATACATACGTTGAGGGCTGGAGGCTCGGGCTCAAGGCGATCGCTATTTATCGGGACGGCTCGAAGCGGAGTGCCCCGCTCAATGTGAAGAAGACCAAGGACATGGGTGGCAGCGACGATGCCGTTCTGGGGGGGGCTGTTCTGGGGGGGGATGCTGTTCTGGAGGCTCTCGGCGCGGTTGTGGCCGGGAAACAGCAGCTCGAGGAGCGGATCCTGGAGCTTGAAAAAGAGATGGAGGAGCTGCGGATCAAGGCGGATGAACCGGTGCGGCGGCGGATGCCGGAAACGCGGCTGGCGTTGAATCATAAATTCGAAATAGCCGGGCATGAAGGCTACATCACGGTGGGCCTTTTCGAAGAGGGTCAACCCGGGGAACTCTTCATTCAGATGAGCAAGGAAGGCAGCACGATGGGCGGTCTCATGGACACGATTGCCACGCTGACTTCCATCTCGCTCCAATATGGTGTGCCGCTGGAAAGTCTGGTCCGGAAATTCGCCTATCAGCGGTTTGAGCCCAGCGGGTTCACTAAAAATCCTGATATCCGGAACGCGACTTCAATCACCGACTATGTTTTCCGCTGGTTGGGCTGCCAGTTTATCAAGGGCTACAAGGAAGCCACGTCGCCGAACCGCGCGCAGGCGGATCTCCCCATGAAGGAGCTCAGTGAGATGGAGCGAAAGGCGCTCAATCGGCCGGTCAGCGATTTGCCGCGGACGGCCGACCAGGAGATTATCGATATCCTGACTCATAAAAGCGGGAACGAAGGGCGGCCGCGTATCGCCGTCTCCGGCGGGAGCACTCACGCCGAGAAAGTTCAGGCAGCGCTTGGAAGCATGTTTATGGACACGACGTGCTCAAACTGTGGCTCCAGCAAGGTGATCCGTGCCGGGGCTTGCGGGTGCTGCACCGACTGCGGCACCAGCCAGGGTTGCAGTTAGAGCTGGCGTGGAGTTAGAAATTCCATGAGCGAGGCGGGCAAACAGCCAGAAGAAGAGCTCCCGGAAGAGCTCTGCCCGATTCCGGCCACCTCACGGGTTACGGCGCTGAGGGAGTCTCCGGAGCTGCTGGGGTCGATGGCGGCGCTTTGGCGTCGAGCGTTCTTTGCAGTTCAAGGAACTCCCGCTGCTCGGGCTTGAGTCGCAGCGCCGTGGCTAGGGCTTGGCGCGCCCCCGCGATGTTGCCGAGCTCCACTCGGATCCGGGCGAGCATAAAATGCCGTTTGGCGTCCTCCGGTTCGACCTGGAGGCTGCCGATGATGAATATTTCAGCAAGTTTCCAGCGCTTTTCCTCGATGGCCAACACGCAGAGATTGTTGAGGACCCCGTCGTGGTGAGGATTTAATTCCAGCGCCCGACGATAGTAGACCTTGGCCTGCACTGGATTCTCACGCTTGAGCCAGAGGTTGCCCATGGCGAAGTTCACCTCGGGGCTGGTCGGGGAATAACTCAGCGAGACATTGAGATCGCGCTCCGCCCGATCCAAGTCGCCCACTGCCGTGGCGCGGATGCCCGATTTGTAGTGGTCGAGGGACCAAAGGCTGGGATCCAGGCGCGGGGCCGAGACGAAAAATGCGGTGGTGCCGGCGCAAACAATCAAGAGCGCCGCGGGCCGCCATTGGCGCTGGTTCAAGCGGGTCCAGAGCGAAACCATCCACCAACTGGCCAGTAGCAAAAGGCCCGGGACAGCGGCCAGCCGGTAGCGTTCGGTAACGAATACCGGCATCAAAGCTGCCATGTGTAAGAGCACCGCCGCGCTAATCCAGCGCGCGCGGGCGCATTGCCAGCCGGAGCTGAGCAGGCCGGCCAGTCCCAATGCTGCGACGAGTCCAAAGCTGAGCCCCGGCCACGTCACCCCCTGGTCCTGGAGCGGTTTGATCGTGCAGACGTCGTCATATTGAAAGGTGTTCCAGAAGTTCGAAAACTTGCGCCCCATCAGCCGGCTCCATTCCCAAAAGTTGTTCCGAATGTAGTCGTGGGCTTTTTCAGACCAAAATGCCGAGACCTCCCAGCGTTTGAGAGGGCGTCCCACGCTGGTCTCCGCGAGTTTGATGGAATCTTTGAGCATCCCATTTTGGGACGCTCTAAATCCGGGGGGCATGGCCGGATACCCGTTGGCGGAGGGATTATTGCC
>JAYTYG010000463.1:0-6998 GCA_043742585.1 Spartobacteria bacterium | reverse complement strand
TTCACCCGACTGAAACTCGCCTGCATTCAGCTTTTCCCAGAACTGCTTGTATTCAGGGCTGCGGCCGTAGGCCTCCTCGCAGAACATCCTGTGATGGCTGCCTTTAATCTCATCTAACCCATACCCGAGCGTTTTGAGAAAATTCTCATTGGCCGAAATAACAATTCCATCCATGCCAAACTCAATCACCGCCTGCGAACGATTGAGCGCCCCGACCTGCCCCCTCAAATCCTCCAATTCTTCCTGATCGTGCAACTCGTCGGCAACTACAATTTCGGTGTGGGTAAGGTCGCTAACATGGCGGCCATTTTTCTTCGGTGTCAGAGCTTTCATGGGGGTATTTGTATTCGGATTCACTAGGGGTTTGTCTGTGTGAGTGTTTTCATTCGCGTTAAATTTATTAAATTGAGAACTTCTCAGCGGTATTTAGATTCAGCTCTTTGTCGCTACTCGACTAAATGCCACCGGCAGGCTCGCCGCCTTCTCAGTATCAAGTATCAGCAGTAAGCGATGCTCGAGTTTATAGACGCCTTTGATCAGTTCTCGTGCCACGCCTGTCAGGGTTTCCGGGAGCCGCTCATAATCGTCGTCGTCGATCTCAACCACGTCTCCGATTTCATCCACAAGCAGACTCACAGCTCCGTCGTCCGTCCGCACCACCACATTCATTGGCAGTTGACCTGCTGGCCGATCCGGAAACTCCAGGCGCCGACGCAAATCGATCGCTGTAATGATTTGGCCACGTAAATTGATCAGCCCTTCAATCATCGCAGGCGCAATCGGCACCCGCGTCATTTCCTGATACCGGATGACTTCCTGCACTTTGAGCACTTCCACACCGAAGAATAGTCCGTTGAGGAAGAACGTGGCGTATTGTTTATTATCACTCATGAGCTTGTATAGTTAGATTATGCAGCCATCGATCCGTGCCCCTTTGACCCATAAAACGTCGGATCGGCCGCCCGAATCACGGCCTCCACATCCAGGAAATCTGTCACCCGATCCTGTATCACTGCTGACCCCAGAATCCCGTTCCCAAACGCCTGCCGTTTCGTAGTGATCGCCTCTGTGACAATATCGTCAATCCGCCCGACAACCAACCCCACACTTCGGCCCTGATCCGAATACACCACCACCTGCATCGGATCCTGTATGTCTTCCTGGTAGCCTCCGATCCCAGGCACATATTTTGAAACCCGGATGAGTGGCAATATCTGCCCCCGATAACGCACCACCGCTTGCGAGCCTGAATACTCGATCAACGAACGTGGAAATTCTTCGAGCCGAGCCACCATCGACAGTGGGATCGCCATCCGACTGCCCTCCCCTGCGGCGAAAAGCAGCAGCGTTTCCTGCGGCTCCTGGGACTTTCGGTTTTGCGCCGAATGCTCCATGGCAGAGCGATCCCGCACCTCACCTACGATGCATGCACGCTGCGCCAGACCAAGCACATCTAAAATAAGCGCCACGCGTCCGTCACCCATGATCGTGGCGCCGGCAAATGAGGCAACACCCTTGAGCTGTTTACCCAGTGGTTTAACGACAATTTCCTCCGTGTCATTGATCTCGTCCACCACCAACCCAAATGGATGTCCGTCGGCTTGTAGCACCACTATATTCACAATCTCACTGCTGAGCGCTGCGCTGGGATCGGTCTCGTCCGTGAGTTTCAATTCCCGATTGAGATAAGCCAGCGGCAATAGCTGTCCCCGCAACCTGTATACAGGCGCGCCGTGAATAAACTCGATCTGCTTGCGCGCCTCGGCGCCTTCGAGCCGCACCAGCTCTAGCAAACTCACCTGCGGAATCGCAAAGCGATCCCCCCCACTAGTCACTATCAACGCGGGGATGATCGCCAGGGTCAGCGGAATTTTAATCTTAAGTGTCGTCCCGGACCCGAGCTGACTTTGCAGATCCACCGTGCCACCTATCTTTTCTATATTTGTCTTCACCACATCCATCCCCACTCCACGACCCGAGACGTTGGTGATCTTCTCCGCTGTGGAAAAGCCGGGCAGAAAAATAAGGTGCAGCGACTCGTGATCTGTCATCCGCAATGCATGCTCGGCTGTAATCAGGCCGCGGTTAATAGCCTTCTGCTTCACCCGCTCAAAATCGATTCCACCGCCATCATCGGTGATCTCTATATTCACCTGCCCTCCCTCGTGATACGCCCGCATTTTTAAACAGCCTTCGGCGGGTTTGTTCCGCTCCAGTCGCGTCGCAGGACTCTCAATCCCGTGATCCACCGAATTCCGGACGATGTGCGTCAGAGGATCCTTGATCGCCTCAATAATGGTCTTATCAAGCTCCGTCTCTTTACCCTCCATTTCAATCCGCACCTCTTTACCACAACCCGTCGCCAAATCCCGAACCACCCGTGGAAGCTTACTCCAGACATTTCCGATAGGCTGCATGCGAGTCTTCATCACGCTGCCTTGCAGCTCGGTGGTGATCAGGTTCAGCCGCTGCGAAGTCGCCAGAAATGCGCTGTCAGCACATTGCCCGGTAAACTGCAAAACTTGGTTCCGAGCCAAGACCAATTCCCCGACCAAGTTCATTAGCTTATCGAGCAGACCCACATCCACCCGAATAGAACTATCCGAGGCTGCGGAACCCCGAATCTCGCCCACCTCTGGTACAATTGGTTTAGGCGCCTCGGGTTCCTTCGGCAAGATCGCCACCGCCACCGCCACAGACACTGCGGGCGGCACTTCGGCCGCTTCGGGAGGCACAGCCGGTGCACTGACCGGGACAGTTTTGGTAACGCCAATCTCAACCGCCACTGACTCCGCCGTGGGCTCTTCTGTTGGACTGGTGACCACGCTAACAACCACCGCTGGCGCTGTTACCGCCGCCGCTGGCACCACCGCTGCCACAGGGCCGGAACCGCCATCATTCAAACGCGCCAACAAATCAATCAGGGCACTATAATCCCGGTCAGCGGGTTCCCCATCCAACTCAATCTCCCCGAGCATGATCCTCACTGCATCCACCGTGGATAGCAGCGCGCCGGCAATTTCCGGGTTAATCACATACACCCCATCACGGAGTTTACTGAGCAGATTCTCCCCAACATGCGCCACCGCCTCCAGCTTACCGAACCCCAAAAATCCACTGGAACCTTTAAGCGTATGGATCGTACGAAACACACTTCCCAGCGTTTCTTTATCGTGCGGATCTTTTTCTAACGCCACCAAATCGCGATCTAAACGATCGAGGTTCTCGTGGCTTTCAATGAGGAATTCTTTAAGAATTTCGTCCATAATATCAGAGGTCGGAGCAGGTTGTGAAACGGAGAGTTCTGGGCGGCGAGCGCACTAATCTAAAAGGAATTACCAGCGAGTCGCCGTGCGAACGTATCGGCTGATCTAGCTAGCTCCATTAGCTAAAAATCACTCGGCATATCAGCCTATTGAAATAACCTAACTGATTATACGCCCCGCTGACGGCACCGACCAACGAAGTGCTCGGGCGAAGACGGAGATTAGGCAGCATGAACAGTAATTGCATTGGGCAACTCCACTAGCAGCATGCGCGCCACCTTCCCGATATTATCACCAATACAAAATAACGCAATTTACATCACATACAGCATTTAACTACCAGCATCACACCTGCATCGCGCCGAAAGGTGATAGGCAAGCAATCAACTAAGTCGATCCAGCCCGTCTCACCCTGTTCCTTCACTGCGTATGTGAGGAATTATGAAGGAAATTATGAGCGATGCAGGCTCGCCGAATGTGGGCGCCGTTAACCTCGGGGCCTCGCTTTCTTCATCCTTCATCGTTCATAATTCAAATTTCCCCGCATAAGGTCGCCCCAGCACAGGCATTCCACCAAATCGCATTTGACACGCCCTGATGCCCACGTCATGTGGCGAATGGTTTTTCCAAGATTCCTTAATAATCGTTTCACAGCCGACTCCCGCCATTCCAAACTTAGCTATATCTTAACAAGTCAGCTTTCCCCCGCTGTCCTGCGCGCAAGCTCCCTCCTGCCTGAACAATCCGTTTCGCTCGAAACCCGGTTCTTTCAAAAACCGTCCCCGGCATTCAACCGATTTTTCAGGAACAGCCAACTGCTCCCACTGCTTCCGATTGCCGCCCTGTTCTACTCGGCGCAAAGCGCCCAATGCCTAACACTGAGCTGGGACGCTAATACGGAATCTAATATAGCTGGATACCGGATTTATACAGGCACACAGACCGGAATCTATAACCAGAGCGTCGACGTCGGAAATAAAACCTCCGCCACCGCCCCGGATCCAGCCGCTGGAATCACTAATTTCTTCACGATCACGGCCTACAACGGCGCTGCCCAGGAAAGCGCGCGCTCAACTGAGGTGAGCCTCACAGGCGGGACCGTGACTGCCACCGCCGCCACCAACATTTGGCCTGCCACGGCTGCGCCAAAGCTCGTTGACGGCGGGCCTGACAACCCAGTTGAGCTTGGTGTTAGATTCAAATCCGATGTTGCGGGCTTCATTGCCGGGATTCGCTTTTACAAGGCCAGCACTAACACAGGGACGCACGTCGGCAACCTCTGGAGCAGCACAGGCACGCGGCTCGCCACAGCGACGTTCAACGCCGAAACGGCCTCAGGCTGGCAACAGGTGAACTTTGCGACTCCAGTGGCGATAACGCCGAACACGACTTATATGGCCTCCTACCACAGCAATGGTGGCCATTACAGCGTGGACAGTAACTACTTCACCACTGCGGGGATCGACCGCGCCCCGCTGCACGCCTTTATAGACAGCGTCAACCAAAGCAACGCCGCCTATGCGTATGGCACTAACAGTATATTCCCAAACCAGACGTGGCAGTCGGCCAATTACTGGGTCGACATTGCATTTGCGCCGGGCACGGCGGCACTGGCCATCAGCACCAGCGCGCTGCCGAGTGCCTCGATCAACTCCGCCTACTCCGCCACACTCACCGCCAGCAGCGGCGCCACTCCCTATACGTGGACTGTGGTCGGCGGCGCTTTACCCGCCGGCCTGTCCCTCAACCCCAGCAGCGGTCTGATCAGCGGCACGCCCACGCTCGCGGGCGCCTACACCGCGAACATCCAATTGAGCGACCAGAGCACCCCCGCGCAAAGCGTCAGCAAGACTCTCACACTCACCGTGACAGCCGCAGCAAGCAGTCTATGGGCTAATACCACCGGCCCAACATTGGTCGATGGCGGCCCGGACAATCCGGTCGAACTCGGCGTGAAATTCCGCTCGGACGTGGCTGGAAAAGTCACCGCCATTCGCTTCTATAAAGCTGCCACAAATACAGGCACTCATGTCGGAAATCTCTGGTCCAATAACGGCACCAAACTCGCCTCCGCGACATTCAACGCCGAGACCGCATCCGGCTGGCAGACAGTGAAGTTAGCGACCCCGCTGGCCATCACCGCAAATACTGTCTATATCGTTTCTTACCACGCCAATACCGGCCACTATAGCGCGGACGCAAATTACTTCGCGCAAAAGGGCGTCGATAATCTCACGCTCCACGCCCTTGCCAATGGCGCTTCCGGCGGAAACGGTGTCTATGCCTACGGCTCGAGCTCCGTATTCCCGACTTTGACGTGGAATACAGCCAATTACTGGGTGGATCTGGTCTTCACGCCCTGATTTCAACCACGGACTAACATCCCAAGCCCCGGCGCGCGCACCCTTAAATAAGGTGCGCGCGCCATTTCACCCCACTGAGCCACTGTGTCGTTCAGCATCTACAGATAGCGCCTGGCCGCCCACCAACCCGCATAAACCCCGACCACACTCCCCAAGCCGCTCAATAGAAACGCGGTCATGATGCCGAATGATTCGCCAAGCGACCAGCCGACATAGCCGAACAGATTCATTCCAATGAAGATGAAGAGTTTCAAAGTCTAAGAATAGACAGCACGAAACAAACCAGTAATGCGCGTCTCCGATAAGGAACGATGGACGATGAATGAGGCGCTGCGTTAAGCCCAACACTAGCCTACATTCCCATTCTTCCCATTGCCATTGGCCTCCGTAATTGCCTCATAAGTATAGGCAAACTTCCGCGAATCGGCGCTCGCCTGCGGTTCAGAAGCCGAGAGAACCACGGCAACGATTGGAACAAAAAGACGGATACGGTGAGAGATTAGATTTATAATGAGATTGCGTCTCAATAGATTTACGCCCGCGGCAGGAGCAATCGCATTCTTGCTGGAAACAAAAAGCAGCGCACAGATACTCTTGCTCAGCCTCATTTATCATGAACGATCAACCCCAACCGCGCCGCGCCAGCGGCATCACCGGACTCTCCTTCATCATCGGCATGTCTCTGGCCTCCTGGCTTCTCGGGCACGCCGCACTCAACTACAAACGACTCGACGAATATGTAACCGTCAAAGGCCTCTCCGAACGCGAAGTGCCCGCCAACCTCGTCATCTGGCCCGTCACTTTTAATCTCAGCGACGAAACCCTCGGCAAGCTCCAGGAAAAACTCGCCAAGTCCCGCAGCGTCGTCCACGTCTTCCTCAAAGAAGCGGGCTTTAATGACACCGAGATTTCCAATTCGCCGCCAAACATGCGCGAAGTGCGCCCCAACGCGAAAGACAAAGAAGACGCCACACCGCAGGCCACTCATTACGAAGCCACCGTCACCGTCCTGCTCCGCACCCGCAATGTGGCGGCCGCCAAAAACACCCTCGAAAACTGCGACAAACTCGTCCAGCAAGGCATCCTGCTCTCCTCCAGCCACGCCCAATTTCTCTTCACCGGGCTCAACGAAATCAAACCCGACATGATCCAGGAAGCCAACCGAAACGCCCACATCGCCGCCGAAAAATTTGCTGGTGACTCTGGCAGCCGCGTCGGCCGAATCCGGCACGCCATACAGGGTCCGTTTGAGGTCGAGGACGTGGATGAAAGTTCCCCGGACCGAAAGAGTGTGCGGGTCGTCACCACAGTGGATCTCTATCTCGAGTAAATGGGGGCACCCTATGAATTATGAATTATGAATGATGAA
>JAYTYG010000462.1:0-15513 GCA_043742585.1 Spartobacteria bacterium | reverse complement strand
GCGCACAAACGAGGCCATTCGGGTCGGCATCTAACCACCGAACCGTTTTGCCAATAGCTGCTTTAAGATCCGTTTCCACTCTCAGCCCAAGTTCCGCGCCAACCCGACGCACATCGGGCACATAGCGGGCCGGCAGCTTTCCCGAGATTGGAGACTGCGCTATACGAACGTTGCTCTTCCCTCCAAGAACAGAAGACACGGTATGCGCCAGTTCAGAAATAGTCAGGTCGACGTCGGATCCGACATTATATGCCCGGCCCGAGGGCGCCTTAAAAAGAAGCGTCCAAAGCCAGACCGCTAGGTCGGCTGCGTAAAGATAACTACGGAAGGCAGTGCCGTCACCCGACACATGGATCGTATTACCGCGCATCGCATCACGGATAAAATTACCGACAGCAAACTCCCCATCGAGCGGAAGGTGCGGTCCGACAAAGGCAAAGCAACGCGCAATTTTAACCTCAACACCGGGCAGCCTTCCGCCAAGTGCACACATGAATTCCGCCGCAAGTTTCCCAATCCCATAAGCCGAACTTGAGAGCAGCGGATCCTGCGTGCCGTTGTATGTTTCCGGAACATGCGTCAACTCGGAAGGTTGCCGTCCGTAAATCGCGCCAGAACTCGTGAGTAGAAACTTACGAACCCCAGCCTGAGCCGCGAACTCAAGCATGCGATTAGCACCAGAGACAATTGAGTCAAACATCTCGCGCGGATTTTCAGCATTCAACTTCACGCTGGCTTCTGTTGCCGCATGCACCACGTAGGGAAATTTTCCCGCCGGAAAGGAAAAGCCGCGAATGTCCCCTGAAATAAACTCCAGATCGTGACGCGAGGTGAGATGAGGGGCCTTGAGTGCAAACGCTTCCGGATGACGGGTCAGCACCGTGGCGCTCATGCCCAAACCGAGCGCATCGTTCACATAGGCAAATGTTTCAAGAATCCACATTCCGAAAAATCCAGTGCCGCCCGTAATGAAGAATCGTTCTCCACGAGCCTCTTCCCACAACTCGCGTGTGCTAGAGAGCACATGCTCAAGGTCGTCAACTGGAAGCGGCGGGAGGGGCATTAGAAAAAGTGTCTGGCAAGTCGCAGAGGGCAGTGATCCACACCCTCACAGACACGAAGGTTGCCCCCACTGCAAGCCCGCTCGCAAGCCTCCCGCAATCGAACTCCTTCGAATTGGTCTCCGTGTGATCAGCCTTGATCTTGAGCAGGCCAGGATTTGGCATCTTGGTCTTCAACGAAGCAACGAAATTGAAAATCAACGCAGGACAAAGGCTACAACCCCGCCCAAGCCATCCCACCGCTATTTCCAAAAATAGCTACGCAACGCTTGCAAGGTGGCATCGAGAGCCTATTCACCTTATAGCCTACGGCAGCCGCCTCCCGAGGATTACCCCGACAACAGTTTTGACCACCATCCACGAAAGATTCGCAGCCAGGAAAGCCTCTCTTGAGGCCGAGGTCGGCTTCCCCGTTTCAATCAGTGGCCTCACGGGCCCACTGCGAATCTTTCAGCGCATTAAAGGGCATCGCCACTCCATCGATGATGCCACCACCGCTTGGTATGCTCTGCAAAAGGCGCCCGGAGCGACAGCCAGCCTCGATCTGGGCACCGGCGTCGGCACCGTGGGCCTCGTGGTGTTGTGGGGGCTTGGCGACTGCGCCTCACTTGTCTGTATCGAAGCCCAGGAGGTGAGTTATGGCCTCCTGCGCGCTAACGTCGCCTGTAACAAGCTCGATCCACGGGTGGAGACGATTTACGGAGATATTCGAACCCTGCACCTGCCCACAAAATTCCCGCTCATCACCGGCAGCCCCCCTTACTTCCCGATCGATGGCGGCACCCTGCCCGCCGATACGCAGAAAGCGCATGCGCGGTTTGAATTGCGGGGACATGTCGGGGATTACGCAGAAGCGGCGAAGCGGCACCTGACACCCGATGGAGTCTTCGTATTCTGTTTTCCGTTTCAACAAAAAGCGCGCTGTATCGAGCTGGTGCACGCCACTGGCTTTAAGATCGTCACGGTGCGCGATGTCTTTCCGCGCCGGGATCGACCCGCTCTTTTTTCGCTCTACTCAGCGCGCCTGGATTGGGGCGACCCCATTGAGGAAGAACCGCCATTCGTAGTATCAGAAGCCGACGGCACCTATACAGCTGAGATGATCGAGATGCAGCGGAGCCGGGGCTTTGGCCCCGATGGGACGAATCTCATCTAGGCATCTGCAGGAACACACAAGCTTATCCATGAAGAAGAAACTCACCATCGTCACACCTTGCTACAACGAGCAGGCCAATGCGGAGCCGCTCTATCTGGCAATCCGGGAGATCATGACCAGCCTCCCGCTATACGACTACGAGCACCTCTATATCGATAACTGCTCCGTGGACGACACATTGGAAGTCCTCCGACGACTTGCCGCCACTGACCCTCGCGTCAAGGTCATCGTCAATGCTCGAAACTTCGGTCATATCCGGAGCCCGTATCATGGGCTCCTTCAGGCAACCGGAGATGCTGCTATTTTCATGGCAAGCGATTTCCAGGATCCTCCGGAACTCATCCCGAAGCTGATTGAGAAGTGGGAAGCCGGCGCGAAAATCGTAGTCGGAATCAAGAGCCGCAGCCAGGAGGCGCCAATGTTATTCGCCCTCCGTACAGCGTATTACCGAATTGCAGCTAGGCTCTCGGAGATTGAGCTCAACGAAAACAGCACCGGGTTCGGCATCTACGACTACATCGTTTTAGAAAGCCTTCGGAAGATCAAGGATCCGTATCCATACTTCCGCGGGTTGATTTCCGAGATTGGTTTTACTCCCGAGAAAATTGAATTCAACCAGCCCAGAAGGACTCGCGGCCTCACAAAAAACAATTTCTACACACTATACGACATTGCCATGCTTGGAATCACCAAGCACACCAAAGTCCCGCTGCGCCTAGCCACAATGATCGGCTTCACGCTCTCTTTCCTGAGCCTGATTACCGGCTTGGGCTACCTCGTCTATAAGTTACTTTTTTGGGATCGGTTCTCGGCTGGCACGGCCCCAATAGTCATCGGACTTTTCCTTTTTTCCTCCGTTCAACTATTTTTCATCGGCATCCTCGGCGAATATATTGGCGCCATTCTCACCCACGTCCGCCAGCTGCCACTGGTGGTGGAAAAAGAGCGGATTAATTTCCCGGAGGCCCCGGGCAATGGACAAGTCTGAAATCCCCCCCTGCGAGATCACATCGTCGCGCGGATTACCCGATACCAGTAGCTCCCGAAACTCCCGGTTTTACGTAAGCCGTCCGCGGGCATTAACCCGTCCAACAGCAAGTATCCAAAGCGCGATCGCCGCACCACCCGCAGCGGCGAGCTTCAGACCCAAGGCCAATCTAGCTGACTCGTAACGGAACTCCACCAGGCAATCCCCAGCCGGAAGCACCACGCCGAGCAAGGCGTGATTAACCCGTAACACCTCCAATGCGTGGTCTCCCACATAGGCATGCCAACCGGGATCCCAGAGATCTGCCAAAATCAATAAACCCGCGGTTTCCATCTGCGCGGCTACCACCAGCCGACTAGGCACCTCCTCCAAAATTTGGGCTGCCCCCTTGCACTGCGCGGGCAAACTCAGCGCGCTTTCCGAATAGCCCACCTTCCTGGCGTCAAATTCCTCTGCGGCTAATTTCGTCAAGCGCGCCTCGGTCGATTCCACCACCTCCACGCGTTCGGGCACAAACACCCGGTCCAGCGCACGCCGATTCTCCAGCACCGCAAAGCCGTCGCCCGCCAACACAGGATGAATGGAGGAAGGGAAATTCTTTTGCGCAATGAGATATCGCACGCCAAGCATATCCAGCACCGGGGACAACCCAATCGCGCCAGGCGGCTCCAGCTTAATCTTAGGCAGGTAATTTTGAGTCAACGCATACACCACCCGGGGCGAACGCGGATCAGCTGCGAGGCGCATGAGATCCATCAACCTTGCCGAATCCACAGCGTCGTAGCCGCGAATATCGCGCAGGCCATAAACTTCGCTCAACCTAGCTGGCAGACAAAATATACCGAGCACCCGTCCGTGCGCAGCCTTGGCAAGCTTCTCCAGTAACGGGTTAGCCGGGTAGTAGAGCGAAGGCGCGCACTGTGGGCTGCGCCCGTAGCCGAACCACAGCAACTCGGTGAGCAACAGCGCACCGAAACCAACCCCCGCCAAGCAGCGCTCTGAACCGGCGCGTCGAAGCCATGCCCAGCCCGCCCCCGCCAACAAACACCAAAAAGCACCTGTAAAATACGTAGCCCGGAACCAATCCTGAATATTTTCAACCCGTTCACCGATGTCCGCCGCAGCCCCCCCCGCGCCGAGCCAAAAACGCAGGCAGCCCGGAAGCGATCTGTTCCGGCAAAAACAACGCCCGACTGAGGTTCCACGCGCCAAATCCAACAAGCACGCCGATAGGTAACCAGAACCAGCGTTGCCATTGGAAACGGCCGCTCCAGAGCACCTGCAAACCGCCAGCCGCCATTGCCAGAACGGCGAACCCGGCTAGTAATACCAAGCGGTTGTGCGACATCATATTTAGCCCTGGCAACTTAAGCAACTGGACCAACCCGGGCATGTTAAGGCTCCAGCTCACCCCAAACAACCCTAGCCCCAGCCATATCCATTGGTATCGCCTGCGACGCCGATCCTGCCACGCCAACGGCGCCAACAAAAGAAGCGCGATCAAACCCGCGTAGCCGCCCGCCGGACTTTCGAGCAGGTTCGGTTCGCCCCTCGGGAAAATGGGTACAGACCCGGCCTGAGTGTCCCCATAAAAAAGCGGAAACAACATTTGAGGAACCGCGGCAAGACCAAGCGGTGGGCGCTCCAGCACGCCGCTGCCGCGCCGGATCATGCGTTCACCCGTGGCCGTGTATTCCAAGGTCGGCAACAAGTATGGAGATGCTAACATGAACCCCACGCTCCAAGCCAGGGACAATGCCAGAGCGCCGCCCAGCGCCCGCCTGAAAAGCCTCCTTCGCCGACACTTCAGGAGCAGCAACCCGCCCGCAAACAGGCCCGAGCCCAGCAGCACCTGACCCGCAATATCCAAAGCCCCAGACAACAGCGCCAGCGCCGTAAACAAGCTCACTCCAGCGCTCCCATAACCCAAGGGTTTCCGAATCGTTCGTTCCACGGCAAGAAACAGCCACGGCATCCATACCACAACAAATACCAAGCCGAACCCCTGCCACAAAACAAAGAATCCAGTGACAGGATAACACCATCCCGCCACGGCCGACGGCCAGAATCCCAGCCGCAGACTCGCCCGGCAAAAAACATAAAACCCGGTTCCGGCCACTAACGCCGCTAGCAATTGGACCCAGGCAATGATCACCGGGGACTCAACAGCCGAGAGTAAGAGGATGAAAGGCGAGAACTTGGCCGCAATCTCCGGTACCCCTGCATACTGGTTGGGATTCCACACCGGCAGCCGGCCCGCGCGCAATTCAGCCCCGATAAACCGCCGACTGGGTTCACCCAACAAAACAAGATCCGAAAGAATCGGGTTATGAGGCTCCACGGAAGTGGCCTTCGCAAGATAGCTCCCGGACGAACTGACGATATCCAACGGAAGTAGGATTTTGACGCCCACCAGCGATGGCCCCGTAAAGCAGCGCCTGGCCCGCCAGTATCCCAAAGACAACTACCACATCCAGCGCGACAGCGCAGTGCGCTGTAATAGACAAAGCCACGAGCTGCCGGGCTGGTTCGAAAGGCCATTCATAAACCGGCTGTCTCTATTTTGAACCCTCCGCTCAAGCGATGTTTTTCTAGGAGCCCCTCAAGGGAATTATGAATTATGAAATATGATGGGAAGCGCATTGTGCCAGGCAAGCCACAGCCTGGCTCCAATCACTCCTTTCATAATTCATACCTCCCCCGAAGAGGACCGAGCCAGCCTGATCGCTCGCTTTTCAATGAGATGCCAGGAGCCCACCCCTAGCGCCAGTGTCAATGGAAGCGCGGCGGCCATGTTTTGATAAGCCCCCCACTCCGGACGCACCGAGGCCAGCATTTGCTGAACAGGGAAAGCATATAGATATGTTCCGTAAGAAAAATCTCCCAGCCGGTCCATGTTGGGAAGTCGGGCGCAAAACGCCAGGACTAGAATCCCGTAACCTAAAACAAACCCAAACATCCACGAATGAAAAGCGCCTCCGAAGAGCCCAGCGTATAGCATCACCGCCCCCACAAGGATGGGCCAGCCAACAGGAATGAATTTGGCGTTTACAAAGAGAAAAGCACCTATAGCGAAGCTGGTAAGCAACCGGCCACTGAACGGCATCTCCCCAAGGAACGGCAGGGACCGATAGTCCCAAAAGGCAATGGCGGCCAGCACGATGAGCGCCATATTGGCCGTTCGCCGCTGCCTCAGCAGGCCAAGCCCGCCAAGCAGCCCGACCAGCATGTAGCAGCGCAACTCCCGAGGCAGAGTCCAGATAGAGCCGTTCACAAAGTGATTTTTTAAATGTTCGAAAACGCCGGGTAAGCCGAGCTGATCGCTCCAAAGAAACAGCCCCTTAAGCAGATACCGATTGGTGGCAGCATCGCCAAGATAATCGACCAGTTCCAGCTGAGTGAACGCGGCGCCCACTCCGAATACCATCAACAATTGGCAGGCGAAATTGGCCGGATAGATTCGCGCCAGTCGCGCCAGTAAGAACTCATGGAGATTCTGCCTCAGCCAATAACTCCGGGTAATCAGAATGCCGCTGATCAAAAAAAATCCGTCTACCGCCGCCGACCCGATATCCACGCCCGGCCCGGCAAGACACCATAAAAAGTCCCCCTGATTCGACGCCCCTGTAAGAGCAAAAGCGTGGCTGTAAAGCACCAGAACCGCGAGCAGCAGCCGGATCAGCGTGAAATTATTTCGACCGTCCAAGAGGCATTGATCCAAAGACCTGATTCGCATCACAGAAGAGAATAGCGAAGCGAAGCCCGGCGCGGAGCGTTGAGGTTTAAGCGGGACGGAGGCACACACATTCATGACGCAAAGCTGTATGTTAGCAGGCGATTAGCAAAAAGAAATTACGCATCTAAATCTCGTTGCAATAGCGGACCTCCATACAGCCCAACGGGGGCACGCCCGGCACTGGGAATCAGATAGTGTAATCCTTCGCAATTATTTGAGTATCTTAACCGCCCGCAGCAGGCCTTCGCTGACCATTTCGTATAGCGGCACATCCACAAAAAAGACCTTGTACTGGCGGAGCTCCACCGCGCAGACAGCAGCAATCGCAAGCGCGAGAATATAGTGTTTCCGCGCTCCAAAGCCCGAGCAGAGAGCCGACAGTTGAGTAAAAGCCAGGAGCCGCAGCGGCATATCCCACATATTGGTATACCGCATATTCATTGCGTATTTGAGATTGCACATGACCAGATAGCTGGCGCCGATAAAGATGCTCAAAAAGACGAGGCCCTTCTTCAGGCGGTTGAGATGAAAGCCCCCCCCGATGGCGAGTAAAATGACCACCGGACTCATCAGCATCAAGTCCACGATATAGCGATACCAGGGGCCGTCACCGGTCTTAATGGCGTATGGCAACGTGAAGTTTTTTGACACCGACTGCTGATAGGTCTCAATAATTTCAGGCACCCCGCCGGCGAGCATTGTCAGGCAGATCACACCCAGCGCGGGACCGGCCACGGTATAGACTAAGAGCCGTGGAGTCACCGTTCCAAAAGACAGCCAGCGGTTGGCAATCATAATGGCGCAGACAGCCACAAAGACAAAAAACGCATTCTCCTTGGTCAGAACCATCAGCATCAAGCCGGACGAGAAGGCGAGCAACAAGCCCGGATGATTGGGGCGCTGCAAATTCTCCCAAAGCAGCCAGACAGTGAGAAGCGCCCAAAACGCAAAAAAGCCGTCCACCAGCGCATGCTGGGACATATGAATCTGTGTCGGTGCGAAGCACATCAGCGCCAGAACCCCGGCGGCCGCCCATTTACCGGCCAGCCGCCAGGAGAAACCGAATGCCACCGGCAAGGTGAGAATACTGAAGCAGCAAGATACTTGATGCAGCGCAGTCAGGGAACTCGTCCCGAATAAGCTGCGCCAAATATAGGCTGTGAAAATATAGAGGAAACGCAGCGGCGGCAGGATAGAGAATGTGAGTTCGCGCTGCTGCTTCAAGTAAGACTCCACAATCGCGGGATAATCAAAGAGCCCGACCGCAGAGAGCTGATCGACGTAGTGCCAGTAAAGATGTTCGTCGAATCCGACGCCGGTAAACATTGCGGAAGGATGGATCCGCAGGAACACGCCGATGGCGCCCAGCAACAACACCAAGCCAAGCCATAACCGATCCCCAAAAATCGTGGACCGCATGCCGCTGGCTGGTGGTGGGGAAACCTCTGTCTCATCAACGGTCTTCATGGGATCCGATATTACACACGGTGGCGCCGCTCACCACTGGCAACCTCGATTTATTCGCAGGCAATCAGGCAATCAGGCGCGCTGCATTTTAGCGCCAACCGTGCGCGGCCATACCAGCCAAGGCCTACGCATCTAAATTTCCATGTAAGGGCAAGGCCCTCATATATATCCCGACGGGATTACCCCGCCCCGGGGTTGGCCCGCTACGGGCCTACCCTGGGACCCAGCTGTAAGGAATTATAAAGGATTAAGCATAAAGGTTCGGAGAACGCGGGCGCCATTAATCCCGAGGCTTCTCGTCTCTCATCCTTCATCATTCATAATAAGAACGCCTTTGGCGCAGATGCTGTGCCGCTGCCGCTTTATGGGAGGATCTGGACTTTACCATAGTCATTTTAGACGCGTAAGCCTTGGCCCGGGGGCGCGAGGGTATGCCTTGTGCTGTCTCAATGTGCTGATAAAAGTTACGTCCCCGCCCCCCCCGCTCCGAGCCCAAGCGCCAAAATAATGATGACCCTTAGACCCAAAATATCTTGTGATTGCTGCCGCCCGAAACAGATCGCCGGTCCGGCTATTAAGTAACAGAGCTTTACAGGTCACTGCGCGCCCAATCTGGCATCCGACTCCACCTGACTTCATCCGCAGCTTCATTGTCCCCTGAGAAATCAATTGCTCGCCATTTAGAAACGATGAATCCTCCACTTTCCTCGCCTAATCCCAAAGCTATCGCCTCCTGCCGTTGCTGCGGCAATCAAAACCTCGTCGAGATCCTCTCGTTGGGATTACAGTCGTTAACTGGCGTCTTTCCCCGCACGCGGACAGAGAATATCGGCGAGGGCCCACTGGATCTCGTCAAGTGCCACGGCGCGGGTGCCTGCGGTCTGGTGCAGCTCAGACACTCCTTTGATTCAGCCCAAATGTATGGGCAGAACTACGGCTACCGCTCGTCGCTCAACCAATCAATGGTCGAGCATTTGCGCGCCAAGTGCGAAGCCCTGATCCGAAGGGTTCCCGTGGCTGCGGGCGAGGTGGTATTAGACATCGGCAGCAACGACGGAACCTTGCTCTCGTTTATGCCGACAGCGGCCACGAGAGTCGGCATGGATCCGACCATCGTTAAGTTCGGTAAATATTACCAACCCGGGATTAGAGCCATTCCAGATTTTTTCTCTGCGGAAACTTTTCACGCGAATCTCGGAGAACAAAAGGCGAAGATAGTGACATCCATCGCGATGTTCTATGACCTGGAGGAACCCCTTGCCTTCATGAAGCAGGTGGCATCGATACTTGCTGAGGACGGGGTCTGGCACTTTGAACAGAGCTACCTGCCCTCGATGCTCGAACACAACGCCTACGATACCGTCTGCCACGAGCACCTGGACTACTACTCCATCCACCAGATTCAATGGATGGCGGATCGCTGTGAACTCCGCCTACTGGATGTCGAAATCAATGACGTCAACGGAGGAAGCTTTGCGGTGACGGTATGCAAACAGGGCGCCCCGTATATATCAGATCAGGCTAAGATACAAAGCCTGCTACTCGCCGAGGACGAAGCACAGCTTAGCACCCTGGAGCCTTACGAAGCCTTTAAAACACGGGTCTTCGCCCATCGAACCGAGCTGCTGGAGACAGTCCACGGCCTCCTCTCCAAAGGTAAACGCATCCTCGGATACGGAGCGTCGACCAAAGGGAATGTCATCCTCCAATTTTGTGGATTAACCGAGACCGAAATCCCCGCGATCGCAGAGGTAAACACCGACAAATTCGGCTCCTTCACACCTGGAACGAAGATCCCTATCATCTCCGAGGCTCAAGGGCATGAACGGCAGCCTGATTACCTTCTGGTCCTGCCTTGGCACTTTCGCGACAACCTGATTCGAAGGGAATCGGCCTTTCTCAAAAAAGGCGGGAAGATGATATTCCCATTGCCAAAAATCAGCATTTATTCTGAGTGAAATCCCCCGGCCCGAGGCGCCGAAAGGCTAGTATCCAATGAAGCGCTGCCTCGTCATAGGTTATCGCGGCCAGGATGGCCGATTACTAACCAATCAACTTGAGCGCGACGGCCATAAAGTCATGGGCCTCGGCAACGGGGATCTGGAGCTCGCCGACGCGGAGCTGGTTCGGGAATACATGGCAGCGACTAAGCCGGACGAAATCTATTATCTCGCGGCATTCCATCACTCCTCCGAGGACCGAATCGAAGTGGATGACTCGGCGCTGTTTCGGCGGAGTTTTGATGTGCACCTTCACGGACTGGTCTCATTTCTTGAATGCATGCGGAACGCCCACCTCAATGCGCGCATTTTCTATGCAGCCTCCTCTCACGTTTTCGGCCAGCCCGAAGTAATGCCGCAGACGGAAGAAACGCCATTTCTGCCTCGGAACATCTATGGAATCAGCAAATCAGCGGGAATCGCCGCCTGCCGATTTTACCGTCGTGAATATGGGGTCCACGCCGCCTGCGGAATTCTATACAACCATGAATCCGCCTACCGGGCAGAAAAGTTTGTTTCGCAAAAAATAATACGGGGAGCGCTAGCCATTAGCCGAGGCGAACAGCAGACGCTGACCTTGGGAAATTTAGATTCAGAGATAGATTGGGGATACGCCCCTGAGAGCGTCGACGCAATGGTCCGAATACTAGCGCAGGAGACACCGGACGACTTCATTATCGCTACGGGCGAGACACATAGCGTGAGGGAATTTGTCGAAGTGGTCTTTGCGGAACTTGGACTGAACTGGGCGGCACATGTACGGGCCAATCCCGCGCTTATTACTAAACCCACGAGCAAGCTGATAGGCGACGCAGGAAGGCTGTTCGCAGCCACTGGCTGGAAGCCGACCATTTCATTTCCGGCCATGGTAAGACTCCTGCTAAAACTGCAAAATGATGAGCGTTAAAACACTAATTTTTGTTCCCACCTATAACGAGGTGGAAAACGCCGTGCGCATGTTTCACGGGATCCACAAACTCGGACTCGATGCAGATGTATTGTTCATGGACGATAACTCGCCAGATGGCACTGGAGAGTCGTTGGAGCGCATCAAGCCGCAATTTCCACGGCTCTTTGTGCAACGCCGCAGCGGAAGACTTGGCATCGGGAGCGCGCACATGGACGGGATCGCATGGGCATACGCTAATGGCTATACCATGCTGGTGACACTGGACTGCGACTTCACGCATTCGCCCCTGGATATTCCGGCTATGATTTCCGCCGCCAACGAAGGAGCAATGGCTGTGGGCTCCCGCTGGATGCGAGCGCATAGCCTGCCTGGCTGGAATATCTTCCGCAGGTTCATGACAAGCATGGGCCACTTACTTACAAAGCGGGTGCTTGGACTTCCCTATGATGCCAGCGGCGCATTTCGAGCGTATCGACTCGACATCATACCACGCGAAATCTTCGCCCTTGTGCTCACGAAAGGTTATTCCTTTTTCTTCGAGAGCCTATTTATTTTGTATAAGAATCAAATCGCCATCAAGGACGTGGCGATCACCCTGCCATCCCGGACCTACGGCAGCTCGAAAATGACCTGCGGCGCGGCATGGAGAAGCGGCTGTTATATTTTCACACTCTTCCTGGCTAATCTCCGCAGGCCGGAACAGTTCTTACTGAAAAGCCATCAGTTAGACATAGACTCTTCTCTGAAAGACCCGCAAGGCTGGGACACGTATTGGGAGAATAGCCAGGGCCATAGCGGTGTGATTTATGATATCATTGCCGCCTTCTACCGACAGACATTCATCAAGCGAAATATTGAGCGGGTGGTCTTTCGAGAGTTTCCAAACGGCTCAAAAATGTTGCATGGCGGCTGCGGCAGTGGCCAAGCCGACACCGGTCTGGCACAACGCATGAGGATCACGGCCCTGGACATATCGCAGCAGGCGCTGCATCTGTACGGGCGAAACAACCCCAACGTCGAAGCCCTTCTTCATGGGAATATTCTTCGCCTGTCACTGCCCGACTCTACTTTCGACGGATACTACAACATGGGTGTAGTCGAGCATTTCACACACGATGAAATCAGGTGTATTTTACGCGAGGCATATCGCGTTCTCAAACCCGGCGGCAAGGCTGTGATCTTCTGGCCACATGCGCGTGCGACCAGCGTTTTCGTGCTCCATATCTGGCATTGGGTGCTGCATCATATTATAAAGAAAAAGGTCCATCTGCACCCCCCTGAAATCTCACTTCTGCGCCCGAACGCAACTCGATCTCGAAGCGATACGTCCCGCTGGGCACCTGGATCGTATAGCCGCCGTTGGCGCCGGTCGTCGTCTCGTGACGTGCGCCCGTCGTCGTCTCGATCACCGTGACCTTCCGGCCGGGCACCGCGACCGACGCATCGGCGGTCTTGACGATGCCGGCGATGGTGCCCCCGACCCGGGTCGGGTTAGTGTTGACGGCAGGGCCGGGGCGGGCCACTCCCGAATAACACGCCGACAGCGCGGTGGCGCAGACCAGCAGAAGAGCCGGTGCGAATTTCATGATTCACCTCAGCCATGCCAATTTGCAAGGCCCGCGCCGTTCAGGGCTGCGGCGCCTTGCCGAACACCTCGACGATGGTCGCGGCGACCGTGCCGGTGTTTTTGAAGGTGTGTTTGGCACCGCCTTTGAGGTTCAGCACCTGCCCCTGAGTGACCTCGACCGGGCTCTCGCCGTCGATCGTCAGCAGCAGCTGGCCTGTCACCAGCGTCAACACATGCCAGGTCGCATCGTCGTGGGAATGCATGCGGCGGACGGCCCCGGGCTCGGCGTAGTCGCGCAGGACGCGGAACTCCGGCTGATCCATCACGACCATCGACGAGATCCCCGGGTCGCCGGCGACCGGCCGCGCCTTGTCGGCGCCCCCGACCGCCTGCATCGCCAGCATCAGCAACGCGAACACGACGTTCAGCATGTATTCTCCTAGGATGAAATCGACGCCTATCTTACTCGCGGCCGGCCTTTCCGGGCTGCTGCTGCTCCAGCCCATCACCGCGCAGCAACGGTATCCCGCCCTGCCGAGCGAGACGCCGACGAAGTTCGACGCGGTGACCGACTCGTTCGACTACGTCAAGCGCGACGTGATGATTGCGATGCGCGACGGCGTCAAGCTGCACACGGTGATCCTCGTGCCCAAGGGGGCCAGGAACGCGCCGATCCTGCTGACCCGCACGCCGTACAACGCCAACGACCTTACCGGCTACGCGCACAGCGCGCACCTGGCGCCGATGCTCGCCGGCTACGACAACGCGCTGGACGTGATCATCGAAGGCGGCTACATCCGCGTGGTGCAGGACATCCGCGGCAAGTACGGCTCCGAAGGCGATTACGTGATGAACCGGCCGCTGCGCGGGCCACAGAACCCGACGCCGGTCGATCACGCGACCGACACCTACGACACCATCGACTGGCTGGTGACGCACACGCCCGAGAGCAACGGTAAGGTCGGCATCCTCGGCATTTCCTACGACGGCTTCCTGCCGCTGATGGCGCTGGTCAACCCGCACCCGGCGCTCAAGGTGTCGGTGCCGATGAACCCGATGGTCGACGGCTGGATGGGGGACGACTGGTTCCACAACGGCGCGTTCCGCCAGCAGAACATGCCGTACATCTACGAGCAGGCGGGCACACGCGGCAACGAGGAGAAGTGGTGGACCAGCCACTTCGACGACTACGACATGTTCATGCAGGCGGGATCGGCGGGCGAGCTCGGGCGCCGCCGCGGCCTCGAGCAGGTCGGCTTCTGGCGCAAGATCCTCGAGCACCCGGCCTACGACGCGTTCTGGCGCGATCAGGCGGTGGACAAGCAGCTGGCGGCGCTGCCGCTGACCGTGCCGGTGATGATCGTGCACAGCCTCTGGGATCAGGAGGACATCTACGGCGCGATTGCGGTCTACAAGGCGATCAAGCCGAAGGACACCGGCAACGACAAGGTGTTCCTGGTCGCCGGGCCGTGGCACCACGGCCAGGAGATCCTCGACGGCAGCAGCCTCGGCGCGATCAAGTTCAACAGCGACACCGCGCTCTATTTCCGCCGCGAGATTCTGCGGCCGTTCCTCGATCAGTACTTGAAGGACGGCGCGCCGAAGGCGGACGTCGCGCCGGTCACCGCGTTCGAGACCGGCACCAACGCGTGGCGGCGGCTGCCCGCATGGCCGGCCGGCTGCGCCAGCGGCTGCCGCATCGAGCCGACGCCGCTCTACCTCGGCGCCGGACTGAAGGCGGGTTTTGCGGCGCCCGGGGCCGGCGACGCGAGCTTCGACGAGTACGTGTCGGACCCGTCGAAGCCGGTGCCATTTCGATCGCGGCCCAGCCAGCCGATCGGCTACGACAAGGGGCTGAGCTGGCCGCAGTGGCTGGTGGACGATCAGCGCGAGGCCGCCGGCCGTCCCGACGTCGTCGCCTTTACGTCGGAGGTGTTGAGCGCGCCGGTCAAGATCAGCGGGCAGCCGATCGCGAACCTGATCGCCTCGACCAGCGGAACGGACTCGGACTGGGTCGTCAAATTGATCGACGTCTACCCGGACGAGGTCGCGGGGCAGCCCGGGCTCGGCGGCTACCAGCTGATGGTGGCGGCCGACATCTTCCGCGGACGCTACCGCGAGAGCCTCGGGACGCCGGCGGCGATCGCCCCGGATCGGCCGCTGGCCTACCGCTTCTCGCTGCCGACCGCGAACCACGTGTTCCTCTCCGGCCACCGCATCATGGTGCAGGTGCAATCGAGCTGGTTCCCGCTCTACGACCGCAACCCGCAGACGTTCGTGCCGAGCATCTTCCGGGCGACGCCGGCGGACTACCGCAAGGCGACGCAGCGGATCTACCACGCGCCGGGGCAGGCGAGCCTCGTCGAGCTGCCCATCGTCAAGAAGCCCTGAAGCCGATGCGCCCGCGCGCCGGCCGCTTGGCAGCATCGCCACGCTCATCTGCGTGAAGGCGTAAGGCGTCTTCCTCCGTCCGCCAGGCCCGCGTTGTGCGGTCACAATCTGTAACCGCAAAGATCGCGTCTCGCGAACGGTCAGCCTGAACACGAAGTCGGAAGGGAAACGCTCGCGGTTGCGTTTCACGGCCTGATTCCGTGCTCACCTGCCGGCGCGGTATCCTTGACCACGATG
>JAYTYG010000461.1:0-1692 GCA_043742585.1 Spartobacteria bacterium | reverse complement strand
GGCTGGGCCAAGCTTTACCTATTGTCCAAGCAGCATTGCCGTCTCAGTCAATGACTCCGGATCGCGCCCCTGACAATGCTGCGCCCCGCGAACTTCCCGCTCAGCCCGCAACCAATGATCTACGGCGCGATCACTCGGACAGCCTTCCTCGCGATAATAACGCTGCGCAAGAATGGCGATTTCCGCCTCCGCATCAAAACGGCTGCCCACGCCGGTAAACGAAGGCACGTCTTCCGCGCCGCTTGGCTCAAACCCTTCCGGAGGCGATCCACGCAGGCCCTGGGCTGCTGTGGAACGCACGGCTTTCGACATTGGTGACTGCGGGAGCTCCTGCTGCGGGGGCCGCTCTTTCGCCAAGTCGACGGGTTTTTTAATGGAATGAATGGCAGATTGGTTCTTTTTCATAAAGTATCGCTCCCATTACAATTCGCAGGAGCCCGCACCCGAGGTTGCCTGTGCGCCGTCGAAATCGTAAAAAACCAATCTCCCCCGCTCCTCGACAAAGAGGCAGCGCCTTCACCGCGCCTCAGCGAAAAGGCCAACGCGCCTCACTCACGGAGCTCCGCCGCGAGCGCTTGTAGACAGCGAGTTTGGCAGACCATCAGCGGATGCAATGCGATCCACGTCTTAAGGTTCCGCGCGCCAGTCACTTGAGAGCTGCGCGACGGTACAATAATCAAATCAAAAGGGGTCCAAAAACTGGTGAAGCGCACCTGCTTTAAGCGCGCCTCGTCGCTCGCCAAATCCTTCAGGAAAGGGCTTCCGGGCCGCATCTGCCGGCAGCCCGCGTTGGGAATCAAATAGGCGAGCCAAGTCCCACGATGCGGAGTGGAGAGCGTGATAAAGCGCCCCACACGATCCAATCCGCCCAGGCGCTGGAGATAATAGCGCGAGACCAATCCCCCCATGCTAAAGCCCACGAGATCGAACTTCTGCCCCGGAGCAAAGAGGCGATCCGCTTCGGCGGCCACCTGTTGAGCCAGCGCGTCGAGCCCCAACTGGCCCCAACTCGGCCGCAGACTGAGCGTGAAAACAACCCAGCCTTGGGCGCGAAGGTAACGCGCCATGGGTTCCATCTTGCGGGCATCGTCTTTGAGTCCATGAATCAAAAGCACTGGGCGACGTGCGGTATTCTCCGGGGCTGCCATTGCCGGATCAGGGCAGAACGCGGCGGCGCTGCCAAGCTCCCGCATACCATGTCCACCCAATGACTGCTTTGGCGGCTTGCCGGGCAAGGGCTGCGCCCCGACTTGAGCGCTGGCAATCGCATTAACGACCGCAAACCCGACCAAAGCTTTCATCAATTGCGATTCCTATAATGAACGACCTCAAAATCCTCATGCTCAAGGAGAACTCCCATGCGCTCAAACCCAGATTCGAACTCGGGGAAAAAGACATCCCCGTCCACCTCCCGCTTAACGACACTGAGATATAGATCGCTGCAGGCTGGCAGCAGTCGGGCATAAATTTCCGCGCCACCGATGATGAAAACATCTTCCGCATAGACCGTCGGATCGAAGGTCGCCAAGTCAGAAACTGTCTGTATCCTAGGGGCGCTGATTATCCCCCGTCGGCTCACCACCACATTGGTGCGTCCGGGGAGCGGCTTACCGAGGGACTCGAAGGTTTTGCGGCCCATGACGACCACTTTTCCGAGCGTGGTTTTCTTGAACCACTTAAAGTCGTCTGGCA
>JAYTYG010000460.1:0-6205 GCA_043742585.1 Spartobacteria bacterium | reverse complement strand
CTAAGCGGATTTCTTCGCGGCAAAACCAAATTCGCGCGCCCTGATCAGCTCCGCCTGCCAAAAACCACCCCAAGCATGGACCCTGCCGATCACTACTGGTCTTTAATCCCCGCGATTTTCGCGATCTTTTTGGTTATCGGAGGAATTGCCTGTCCCCGGCCGGCCGGAATGGACTTTTTAACGCGGAGGCGCAGAGGCGCGGAGAACTGAAGGGACGGAATGGATGGGCGGAAATGTCTTTACCCTTCCCTCTGGCGAAGAACGCATGGAACACAAAGTATCCCTTAATTGCTAATGTTTGTGATTTTTGTGTTCTTTGCGGCCATAAAAAGAAGTGTCTGTGCGGTCTTTTCCCTTCTCTGCGCGGCGTTAGATCAGGTTACCGGGAGGCGGGCGCTGATTTCGCTCTGGCCGGCGCAGATGATCTCCACGTTGTTGGTGGCTCGGGCGTTGAGAGCTTCGCGCACGGTCCCAATCGCCAGCTCCGGGCTGTTGCAGTCCCGGCTCAGATGTCCCAGCACGGCGCGTCGCAAATTGGCGCCCAACAATTCCGCGAGGACTCCGGCGGCCGCCGCATTGGAGAGATGCCCGTGGCGGGACATGATCCGTTGTTTGACCGACCACGGTCGTTTGGTGTCGTTCTGGAGAAGCTTTTCGTCGTGGTTGGTTTCAATCACCAGGGTTTGCACCTGACGCACCCGCTCGTAGACAAGCTTGGTGGCAAATCCGAGGTCGGTCAAATAACCGAGGGCGGCGTTTTCGTGATGGAGGACAAACCCGGCGGGTTCGACGGCGTCGTGCGGGACGGGGAACGTTTGTATCACGATGTCTTTGATCGCAAAATCGCTCCCGGTGACGAAGAACCGCCAGTCTTTGCGCAGGTCAGGCGCGCTATTCTGAAGCACCTCGGCCGTGA
Organism: Spartobacteria bacterium; assembly: GCA_043742585.1. Taxonomy (GTDB): domain Bacteria; phylum Verrucomicrobiota; class Verrucomicrobiia; order Chthoniobacterales; family Chthoniobacteraceae; genus CAIURC01. The sequence continues at coordinate 5,289 of JAYTYG010000460.1, read as the reverse complement.
GCCGGTTGCAATAAATGGGGGTGGGAAACTTTTTGCACCAGACGTTGAGCGCCGCGGTGTGATCTCCATGCTCGTGGGTGAGCAGGATGCCGTCGATTTGCTGCGGCTCAATCCCGCACTGGGCGAGGCGCAGCGCGGTTTGTTTGGCGTTCAATCCGGCGTCGATCAAGAGCCGGGTCTGGGCGGTCTCCAACAGCGCGCAATTGCCAGCGCTGCCGCTGCCCAGAATGGTGAGGTCGAACATGGCGGGAACCTAGTGAAGGAAGGATGAAGGATGAAGGATGAATTATGAAGGTTCGGAGATGGACGCTGCGGGTAAATTCGAAGGCTCCACGGCCATCATCATTCATCATTCATCCTTCATAATTCTCTTCCCCGGGCCGCTGCTGAGATTGCTGAGCATGACCATGGGCCCTTCCGAGACCGGCACCCCGCCATGGCGCTCGAGGCTGATGGCAAATTGGTCGGCGGAGCGGATGGGCACCTGTACGCTGAAGGTGAGCTTGGCGTTGCCGCTTTCATCCACCCGCACCACGCCGCCATCGACGGGGTGCGGATATTTCGGGTCGATCACCCAGAGCTGGTAATCTTGGTTGGCGGCCAGCGGCGGCAGCTTTTCGACCGATAAAAAACCCTGCTGCGACTGGCCGTCCCAGGCGACTGCGCCGACGCTGATCTGGCCGTTTTGGAGCTTGGAGGTGAGGGTGGCGATTTTGAGCGAGTCGAGGGTATTTTTGCCGCGTAACTCGGTGAGCTGGCGTCGCAGATTGAGTCCCTGTTTGGCCTGAACCCCGACCAGGACCGCCAACCCCGCAGCGATGGCCCAGCCGCTCCAAAATCGGTAGTCGTTGGTGCGGGTGGCTTCGCGCGCGGCGCTGTATCGGGCGTTGGCGGCGGCGATTTCATCCTGCTGCTGGACGGCGGCCAGCACCCGGCCGCGCAAACTGGCGGCAGGGGTCACGTCCTGGGCTGTATGGGCGAGTGCAGCGGCGGCATTTTGGAGGTCTTGCACCAGGAGCGTCAGCTCCGGGTCGACGAGCATTCTCGCTTCAAAGGGCGCAATCTCGGCGTTCCCGAGCACGCCCAACGCGTAGAGCGCGGCGCGTTCCTGATGGGCTTCGTCGATGGTCTGCTGCGTCATAGCCGGCCCTCCAGGCAATCCCGCAACCGCAACATTCCACGCCGGATCCTAGCCTTGATGGTGCCGAGCGGGGTGGCCAGGGTCTCAGAAATCTCGGTTTGCGTGAGGCCGGTGAAAAACGCCAGCTCGATGGCTTCGCGCTGATCGGCCGGGATTTTATCGAGCGCGGCGAGGATGGCTGCGCGTTGTTCCTGGGCGATGAGTTGTTCCTGGGCGGTGCCGGGCAGGGCGGTGCCGGCGAGGGCGGCGTCGGGATCGGCTTCGGCGTGGCAGGCCTGTTCCTGGCTCAGTCGGGTCTGGCGCTGGCGTTGGCGGAGCCGATCGATGGCCTTGGCGCGGGTGATGAGCACCAGCCACGTAAACAGGCTGGCCCGGCCCGTTTGAAAGCTGGCCGCCTTTTTCCACACCTGCACGAAGGATTGTTGGATCACGTCTTCGCTGTCCTGCGGGTTTTCGAGGATGCGTTGTGCCAGGGAATAGAGCGGGCGCGAAAATCGGTCGTAGAGTTCCAGAAAAGCCTGCTGGTTGCCGGAGCAGATTTGCAAAATCAGCTGCGCGTCAGCGTCTGGCGATGTCTCTTGAGTCGGCATGGGTGGCGGCTCCCGCACGGGCTCCCGGTGGGAGGCAAATCGGGTTGGCGCGAACCAAAGCAGATTGGCGGGCGCGGTAAAGTCTAATGCTCGGGGCACGGCTTGGTGAAATTATGAAGGATGAAGGATGAAGGATGAAGGATGAATGATGAATGCAGAAGGAAGAGGAGCCTCCGGGGTTAACGGCACCTGCATTCTCCGAATCCTCATCCTTTATCCTTCATGATTCATCCTTCATAATTCCTGCTGTCGCGGGGTTAGCAGGGCTTGGAAGGCCGCTTCGTCGAGCACCGGGATCCCCAGCGCGTGGGCGTCGTCCAGCTTCGAGCCGGCACTCTCGCCGGCTACGAGGTAATCGGTTTTTTTCGTCACCGACCCCGTCACGTTCCCGCCGAGGGCGCGGATTTCATCGGCCGCTTTGCTCCGGCTCAGCGTGCTCAACGTGCCCGTCAGCACAAAGGTTTTGCCCGTCAGCGCCTGCGCCTTTTTCGCGCTCGCCGCTTTGCCTCGGGGCGATATCCCCAGGGCGCGGAGCCGCGCGCACAGTTGCTGGCCTTGCGCCGACGCGAAATATGCGAGCACCGCCGCCGCCACCACAGGTCCGAGCTCGGTGACAAAGCCGTCCTCGGCCGTCTTCTTTTTGGTGCGGCGGGCGAAGCCGACGCTTTCCAGGCGCTGTTCGATCCGGGCGATGGCGTCTTGGGCCGCGGCCTGGGGGTTGTCCGGGCTCGGGCGTTCCTCGATGCTGAGGCTTTTGTTCTCCTTGAATCGGCTTTTTAACGCCTTGAGCTCTGCCCGGCGCGCCTGGAGATCGAGCACGTCCTGGAGCAAGTCGGAGTGCGCCACGGCCTCGATGTTTTCGTGAAAATTGGCGAGGTCATACGCCGTGGTCTCGCCCACGTCAGGGATGGCCAATGCGTGGAGCCAGCGCGAGAGCGGCAAGTCCCGCGCCCGTTGGAGCGCTTCCACGACTTTGGTGGCGTTTTTGCGGCCGAAAATCCGGGGTTCCTCGGCGGTCCCGAGGTTGAGCTCAGCGAGTGAGTCCAGGGACAATTCAAAGAGATCCAGCGGCTCGTTCACCAGGCCGGTTGCCACCAGCGAATCGGCCACGATCCCGCCCACGCCATCGATGTCGAGCGCGCCGCGTTTGGCCAGGTATTCGATCCGGCGGTTTTTTTGCGCCGGGCAATTGAGGTTTTCGCAGACCCAAGCCGCGAATTGCGGGTCGCGTCGGACCGGGCCGTGACAGGCCGGGCATTGGCCGCCGATGTGGGCCAGGAAATCAAAGGGCACGGAGTTGGCGGGCCTGCGTTCGGGCACGACGGCGACGACGGCGGGGATGACTTCGCCGGCTTTTTCAATAATGACAGTGTCGCCGATCCGGATGTCTTTGCGCCGAATCTCGTCTTCGTTGTGGAGCGTGGCGCGGCTGATCGTGCTGCCGCTCAGGAACACGGGTTCGAGCTCGGCCACCGGGGTGAGCGCGCCGGTGCGGCCCACCTGCACGGTGATCTCGCGCAACAGAGTTTGGGCCTGTTCCGGCGCGTATTTATAGGCCCGGGCCCACTTCGGGGCGCGCGAGGTGTAGCCCACAGTTTCCCGGAGCGCGCGCGCATTGAGCTTGAGCACGGCCCCATCGGTTTCGAATGGGAAATGATGGCGGATGGCGTCGAGCTCGGTGATGGCGGCGGCCATGGCGTCTGCGGATTGACAGAGCCAGATGTGCTCCCGGCTATGGGTGGGCAGCCCGAGCGCCCGGAACCAGTCGATCATGCCGCTCTGCGTGGCTGGCACTTGCGCGTCGTCGCTCACTTCCCCCAGTCCATACACCAGTAGTGCCAGCGGGCGCCGGGCCGCCATGCGCGAATCCAGTTGCTTGAGTGAGCCGGCCGTGGCGTTCCGCGGATTTACAAACGGGGCCTCGCCCGCCGCGGCCTGCTCTGCGTTGAGCTTTTCAAAGGCAGCCGTCGGCATGTAGACCTCGCCGCGCACTTCAAAAACCCGGGGCGCATTCTCAATCCGCAACGGCAGCGATCGAAGGGTGCGCAAATTGGCCGTGATGTCGTCCCCTGTTTCGCCGTCGCCGCGCGTGGCCCCGACTTGAAAGAGGCCGTCCACGTAACGCAGGCTGATCGCCACACCATCGACTTTCGGCTCGACTAGCCAGCTCAGGGGCGCCTCGGGCAGGGCGTCTTGTTTGCGGAGCTCGTTCTCGACGCTGCCGACAAATTTCCGGACGCCGTCGACGCCGTCCTTTTTGGCGAAAAGATTATCGAGGCTGAGCATCGGGACGGCGTGGCGCACTTGTTTGAAGCCTTGCAACGGCTTGCCTCCGACTCGTTGGGTCGGCGAATCCGCCGTGGCCAACTCCGGATGCGCCGCCTCGAGTTCCAGCAATTCGCGGAAGAGCGCATCGTATTGGGCATCGGAGACGGAGGGCGCGGCGGCCTCGTAATAGCGCTGGTTATGGGCTTCAATCTCCAGCCGGAGGCGGGCAATTTTTGCGCTGATATCGGGCATAAACAAAGGAAGTGAGTAAGGCAGCGGTCGCGGCGCCGAGGGTATCGGCCAACCAGTCTGGAAGATCCCCGCCGCTGCGATGGGGAGTGTAGAGCTGATGCCATTCATCAGTGGCACCGAAAATCGAGATTGCGAGCGCCGCGAGCAAAGCAATTTTTGGCCAACTCCAACGCGTGCTGAGCCGCAGCGTCACGGTCAATAAAGTGGCGCCGGTGGCGAAAGCCAGGAAGTGCGCGGCTTTATCCCAAACATTGAAGGGATCGAGCTCGGCGAGTTCCTGCCCTGAGAGCGAGGACAGGATCCAAATTCCGAGGCCCCATGCGCCCACGCTCAACCAGGAGGCGATGCGGAGAAGTCGGTTTTGATTTTGATTCACTTGCGCTCGGAGTTTGAGAAGCCGCGCATCTTTCACCATAGTAGTCGGATGCAAAGTTCAAATCGTGTCCTGGGGATCGAAGGTGGCGGGACGAAGACCGAGTGGGTGCTGCTCAACTCTGATGGCGATCGCGAGACGGTGCTGGAGTCCGGTGTCCTGGCGGCTTCAAATCTCAGGCTCACCAGCGATGCCGCCCTGCTCCAGCTCTTTAGCGTGTTGCCGAGGGATGTCTCGCACGTCGGCGTTTTCCTGGCCGGTTGCGCCACGGCCGACGATAGGGTGCGGTTGCGCGCTCTGGTGGAAAAGGCGTGGCCGCTCGCAGCGCTTAGCGTCGGGAGCGATCGCGATTCGGCCATGGCCACGGCGTTCGGGGCTGCGGACGGGATCGCAGTGATCGCCGGCACGGGGGCCGCGGTGCATGGCCGATGCGGCGGTAGGATCGAGAAAGCGGGCGGTTGGGGGCAGCTTCTGGGGGATCTCGGGGGCGGCTATTACCTGGCCATGCAGGGGTTGCGCTCGGTGCTCAGTCATTACGATCTGACTCAGGAGATCACTCCGTTGGCTGAAAATATTCTGCGCACCCTGGCTTTGACCAGGCTCCAGGATCTCGTGGAATGGGCGATGCAGGCCGATAAAATGTCAGTCGCCAGACTGGCGCCGTG
>JAYTYG010000459.1:0-3004 GCA_043742585.1 Spartobacteria bacterium | reverse complement strand
CTTCATCACCTCGCCCTCCAAAGACGAGCCGTTGAAAAACCAGTTCATCTATGACTTCTCGGCCGAATACAAAATCACCGAGCGCTGGAGTGTTTTTGGGGAAGTCTTCGCCAACTCATCGCCAGCCGTGGGCGAGCGGGGCACGTTCTCCGGGGCGGTGGCAACGGAGTTTAAATTCACCAAGAACTTTAACGCTTTCGTGAGTGTGGGCTACGATACGGATCACCTCTTTAACGTCCGGCCTGGCTTCAATATCGAGTTCTAAGCAGCTCTCCCCAGAAGTTATCCGCAGCTTAACGCAGATCACTAAGTCAGTAAAACAACGCGCAGACCCGCAACTGCGGTCCCTGGCCTTGGGGAAACGCTGATTTGATCAGGACTCCGGAAGCCTCCTAAAAATGGATTTGGCTGACGGCGGGCTGAATACGCATTGAATCAGCGTTTCCTGACCAGTGCGGCGAGCTGAACCGCTGCCCCCGTGAAGGCAGCGCAGTATAGGCAGTGAAATCAATGCTCAGAAATAGATATACGCCTCGCGCTGCGCCTCTTATTTAGCGCGTTATACCCGTCCTCTCGTCCGCCCCCATGAATCCCCGCTTTGCTTTTACCGCTGCTCTGGCGCTTTCCGTCGCAGGTTGTGTGACTTATGTCCCCCACCCTCTCGATCCGGCCAAGGGCGCCGCACGCTTGAGCGAGCGGCGACTCGCGAACAAGACTTGGACCCTCAAGACGCTGACCGAAGAGGCCGCCCGCTCGCATCCAAATGTGGCGCTCGCCCGCGCGCAGTATCAAACCGCGCGCGCGGCGATACACACCGCCGGCGAGCGCCCCAACCCGACGCTCGCGCTCACCCCGCAAATCATCACTCCCTACACGAGCGTCATCGCTGGGACATACGGCGTGGATTTTGACTGGACCATTGAGACCGCCGGGAAACGTTCGCGTCGGCTTGAAATCGCGCATCAAAACGCACGGGCGGCAGCCGCGCACGTCGTCGAGGCGATATGGAAAACTCGGAGCGCGGTGCGCAAATCGTTTCTCGAACTCTACGCGGCCCAAACCCGCGGCAAGCTGCTCGCCGATGCCGTGTCGCTCCAGGATGAATTATTGAAGTCCCTCGACGCCCGCATCGACGCCGGGGAAGAGCCGCGCAGCGCCACCGCCCAGCCCCGGCTCCTGAGGACTCAACTGCGTTTGCAAGAGGCCGATGCCGCCAGGAACGCGGCGCTCGCCCAGGCCGCACTGGCCGAAGCGCTCGGGATGGGAACCCGTGGAATCGCCGGCGCGCGGTTTACATTTGCGGCCTTTGAAAGTTTACCGAAGACAAGCGCCGCGCCGCGCCGGGCGGCACTAACACATCGTGCGGATATTTTAGCAGCGTTGGCTGAATACGCCGGCAGTGAAGGTTCGCTGAGACTGGAGATAGCCAAGCAATATCCCGACGTGCATCTCAACCCCGGGTATCAACTCGACGCTGGCACCAACAAATGGACGCTGGGCATTGGCCTGACCCTGCCGATCCTCAATCAGAACCGCGGCCCCATCGGCGAGGCCGAAGGCAAGCGCGGCGAGGCGGCCGCTAAATTCAATGCGATCCAAGCCACAGTACTTGCCGATTGCGATCGGGCCGCAGCCGGAGTCAGCGCGGCCCGGGCCAAGCTGGCGGTGACCGAAGACTTGCTGAGTGAGCAAGCCAAACAACTGGCGTCCGAGCTGCATTTGGTGGAAGCCGGGGCCGGCGACAAACTCGCGGTGCTGAGCGCTCGAGTGGAAAGAGCCACCACATTGGCGCTGCGCCTGGATACCTGGGTGGAATTGCAAGCCGCATTGGGCGCATTGGAAGAAGCCACGCAATCGCCACTCGCTCAATGAAGAAGCTCACCCATTTCATTCTCATCCTCGGGATTCTGCTCGGGCTTAGCTGGACGCTCTGGATCGGGTTCAAAAAACAAGCGGCTAAACCCCTCTCCGCCGAGGCCACCGCAGAAGCAGCCAAAGACGGCGACGCTAAAACCGCCGCCAAAGACGAGGACGCGCCCGAGGATTACGTGGTCAAATTGGAGAAAACCAAATGGCAGGCGTTGGAGATTGAAAAGGGCGAGCCGGAAAAGATGGAGCTCAAGCCGCAACGCATCGCGTTCGGGCGCGTCATCGATCCCACGCCTCTCATCACTCTCGAAAGCGACCAAGCGCTCGCAGAAGCCGCGCTGGAAGCGTCCCGGGCCGAAAATGAGCGCACTCAAAAGCTCCTGGCTGCGGGTGAGAACACTTCGCGCAAAGTCGCTGAAACAGCCCTAGCACAGTTTCGGGCCGACGAGATCAAGGTCGAGAGCTTCCGCCGCCGGGCCCGCCGGGAATGGGGCGCCATATTGCCCGCGCTCGACTCGGTTAAACGCCGGGATTTTGTCGAACAATTGGTGCGTGGTGAGGCCTCGCTCATCCGCGTCGACATCCTGCCAGGCGACGCCTTGGTGGAAGCGCCAAAGCACGCTCGCATTGTCGTGCTGGGCCGGGAGGCGCAACCCGTGGACACGGATTGGGTGACACCAGCCGCAGACGTGGATCCCAAGACCCAGGCGCAAGGCTACTTATTGCGGGTCGACAAAGCGCCATTTGCCCTCCAGCCCGGAATGGCTCTGAGCGCCTGGTTGGAGTTGCCACAAAAACCGCGTCCGGGCTTTGCCGTGCCACGCTCGGCCATATTGCGTCACGACGGCCGGGCCTGGGTTTACGTGCAGGAAGAGGAAGAAAAATTCGTGCGCAAACCGGTCACATTGGACACTCCGCTGGACGGCGACAAAGGTTGGTTTCTGTCCGAGCAGGGCGGCGGACTCAAGGCGGAGGATCTACTGATCATTACCGGCGCGCAATCGTTGCTCTCCGAAGAGTTGAAAGCACAGGGCGGCGGCGCTCAGGCGGACTAAGATGTTAAGTTCAATCGTTCACATTTCACTGCGCCACCGGGGCATCGTCATAGCCCTAGCGCTCATATTGCTGGGCTGGG
>JAYTYG010000458.1:0-5108 GCA_043742585.1 Spartobacteria bacterium | reverse complement strand
CCCAGCCCCCAGCCCCAAAAAAACTCCAAAAAACCCCCAGGCAACAAAGTGTCTGTCCCTCTGTCGCCGTCCTCATTATGTCCGACTCAATTCCGCTGGAACTTTCCAAACTCGATTCCTGGTTCGGCTGTCGGCCTGGAATGACCCGCGCCGAGGTGCAGGCCGCCCTCAAAGCTGTCGGCGCGGAGATTTCCGACGACGGCGCCGAGCTCACCGGAACGCTGGGCGAGGCCGAACTCGAAGTCTATTTTCGCGGCAACGACGAGCGTGCGTGGGCGCTGGTTTTTTTCGCCGAATCCGTGGCCTGGGCTGGAAAAGCGTTGGGCGATTTACCGCTCGATGAAGCGCTCCGGTTGATCGCTCCGGGCAGTCCCGCCCTTTGGACCGTGGGCGATACGCTGTCGGATGTGGCGCCGACTTTAGCCGAAAGCGCGGGGCCGAGCGCCGTGCCGGGCGATGAGGAATTGCTGCGCGATGCCACCGCGTGGCTGCCCGCGCGCGGGCTCGGACTCGTGCTCTGGAATGGCGTCCTGATGTATATCACATGGCGCGGTGCCCAGGATTTGCCGCCGCGTTTCCTCGGCCCCGTCACCGAATCCCAGCGCGCTCTTTCCCTGCGCCCCGATCTGGCAGAACACCTCAGTGAAAAAGCGGCGGAAAAAATCCACGCGGATCGGCCCAAAGACCCGATGCGCTTCTGCCGCTGGGCGCTCACGCTCGCCACCCTCGGCGCGCTCGCCTTCACCGCGCGCGACGGTATTCGCGAGAAGCTGCGTTGGGATGCCGCCGCAGCCGTGACGGGAAAGCTGGTCGCGTTTGACAAAGGCCCGGCGAAACAATTCTTCGAATATCTCCCGGCCCCGGTGACGCGCGTGCTCCCGAAATGGGTTCTCGATGGAAAACTTTCCGGTGAACATCCTATCACTGATCTTTACGTCATCGAATACACCGACCCGAACGGCCAGCCCCGCGAGGCCCGGCTCGAAGGCGCGGAGTTTTACGTGGCTCCAGTCCAGGTCGGCGACGCCGCGGATCTCGCCTATCTCGAAGGAAATCCGCCCCGGGTAAAAGGTCCGGCCCGAGCGCGGGACGCGGCATTCATCGAGCACGTGCCCTGGGCGATCACGATCGGGGGGCTCTGGCTCGTCATCTCCACAGCGCTCACCGGCGTCCCGTTTTTGCTGCGACAAGTGATGCCGCTGGTGCGGAAGCTCGTGGCGTCGAACTCATCGATCAGCACCGACCGCCCGGAGTTGCGCTGAAAACCGCCGAGAACGCAGGGAATCTCCGGATTTCCAGGCTCGGCGATCTCTGCGCTTTTTGCGGCTAAATGAACAACGCCTCTCCGGCCACCGGGGAATTCTTTTAACCGCAGAGAACACAGGGAGCACAAAGGGTTTCTGGAGAAAAGGGGGCAGAGAAATTATTTCGGCAGGGGGCGGCCGTTTGGGCGCTAGCACGCGATGACAGTATAAGATGAGTTTTGTGACCAGGTGAAATTGGACCGGGGATAAATTCTATAAATAAATCATATGGATAGATCATCTCGCGAGAACGCGGACAGCGGGAGGAGGCTGACGCATCTAAATTGCTCCGCTGATAGCGGGCCTTTATCCAAGGCGTGCGATTCTACCTGATACTCTGTTTTTGACGCCCTGTTTTTCGAGTCCGGCAAAAAATGAACGAATAAGTAGTCGGACGGTGCGGAGCCGTAGCGTCCGTTGAAACCCGCCAGGAGTACCTCATGAATCTTCGCCGCTTCGTCGCCCGTCCGAGCATCCGCAGGCTGCAACGCTTTTTCAACGCCCCGCGCTTGGCCCGGGCACGGTGCGATGCGCCACGCATCGAGCGCCTGGAATCCCGGATCGCTCCCGCCAACATCGTTGCCACCGTCGCCGGCCACATCCTGCAGGTTGTCGCCAACGACTCGGCGAATAGCGTGGTCATCGACGGTGACGCCGCCGACGCCACGGTTTTCCACGTTTCTTCATCCACGGATACGGTCAATGGGATTGCCAACTTTACCACGCCCGCCGGGGTCACCAGCGTCTCGGTCAAGATGCTCAACGGGGACGATATCCTGGTCCTCGGCAAGGCTTTTGCAGTCCGATTAAAGGGCGGCGTGAGTGTCAACGGCGGGACCGGGGCGAATGAGTTCGATGCGACCAACGTGAGTGTGGGCAAGAGCTTCGCGATCATCAACGGCACCAACCTCAACGCTTCGGATGGCACCCAGTTGAAGGGGCTCTTGGTGGGCGGCTCGCTCACGATCAAGAACGGGGACGGCGATACCGACACGACGATCAACAGCTCGCGAATCCTGGGGAACGTCAGCGTCACTAACGGAACAGGCCAGGATGCCAACTTCCTATTTGATACGGACGTCAAACAAAACGTCATCTTCAAGAACGGGCATGGCGACGGAGGCGGCGTCGCGGGCTTCACCAATGTTTTCAACATCGTCAACACCCTCCGTCGGTCGGTGATCGGGGGCAGCCTCTCCATCGCGTATCTGGATGGCGGTACGGCCCTGTATGACGGCGTCTGGGACACGGAGGTCATTGGCAATGTCACGTTCGACCACGGCTCCGGTGGGTTCCGGACCGTGTTCGACGGTTTCGCGACCGCCCTGCCGGCCTTGATCCACGGCAGCCTCACGATCAAAGGGGCCGGTGCAAACACCGTTTCCATCGGCCTCACTGACCGCGGCACGGGCTTGCGGGTCGGCCAGAATCTCACGATCGCCACTGGTGATTTCAGCGACGCGCTGGGCTTTAAAAAACTCGAAGTGGGCGGCGGCACCAAGCTCCTGTTGAGCGCTGGCAACAATGCGATTAGCATCGACGACTCGACGTTTGTCGGCGCCTTTCTCGCCACGATGGGTTCCGGGGCGGATCAAGTGAACATGGAGATTGCGGCGGGCAGCAGTCTCCCCACGATCTTTGAAAGCGCAGTGGTTTTAAAACTGGGCACCGGAGCGAACTCGTTCAATCGCACCGGCCTTGCAGATGCCAACCAGGCGCTGATTTTCTTCGGGAGGCTCGACAGCACTGGCGACGGAGGGACGTTGTTCCATCCGGCCCACGAATTTTATCTCAAACTCGTGTAAGAAGCGCGTGCGATTTAGTGCGGAAACGATAACGGTAAAGCACACATAAAACACAAAGTTTAATAACGCGCGATTTTGGCTGGCCGCATATTTTCGGAGTTTTAACGCGGAGGCGCGGGCATGAAAAACCATTCCGCTATCGTCATCCTCACCTCTGTGTTCCTCATCGGCAGCAGCTCGTTCGCCCTCGCTGACTCCGGCGTGCCGCAAACATACCCGTTGAACAAATGCGTCGTGTCCGGCGAAAAGCTTGGGGAACACGGCGCGCCTGCGAAAGTCACGGCGGAGGGCACCGACGTCTATCTGTGCTGCAAGGCTTGCCTCAAAGACTTCAACAAAGACTCGAAGAAATTCGTCAAAATGGTGACCGACGCGGCGCCCAAGAAGTAGCCCAGTCGGGCGGCGAAACCGGTTTCCGGAGTTGGAGAATCCGGGAGAATCCGCGCGAATCTGCGGATCACTCCCGGACACATCGTCGTTTTTAACCTGCGCGCTCAAGCTGATGGTGGAAACACCCATAGCGCGGGTCGGCCGACATTGCAGTGCACGGCGCGTCCGAGCAGCGTGAATGTCGCCCATGAATAGTAGAGGTTGTTGCGCGCGAAGCTGCCCAGCACGAGCGGCGTTGCTTTGATCAAGCGGAGCCGTTTTTTAACCGAGGGGATCGGGTAAAAGATCGTTTGCACGGCGGCATTCGCACTGCCGTCCTCGCCGGTCAACTCCGGGAAATGCGTGATCCAGTCTGCGGGCGCGACGCCGGCATCGGCGGCCGCGCGATCGGCGGCTACTACGGCGCTGCGGCTCAGCGCCGGGAGCAGCAAAAGACTGATGAACGCCCAAAGCGTCATCCAGCACGCGTGGCCGAACAGCGCCTCGGCCGGCGTGCGCTGGCCCAGCGCGAAGGCGAATGTGCCCAGCGTTGTGCCCGCCAGATTCCAGCCTAACACCGCGATCAGCGCCCGATCGTTCAGGCCCCGGCTGCGCTGCCATTCGCGGCGGAACGTTTCCACGGCGAGCTCTGACTGCGGCAACTCTTCCAGCCAACGCGCCGGCCAAACGCTCCGCGCCCGGGCGCCGAATCCGACGAGGCCGCCGGTGAAAGCCGGGTCACTCACTGCGGCGGTGAGGCGCCTGCCTTCATCCCGCGGGATCTCCGAAATGGAAGTTCCAGCCAGCGCCCCGAAGATTTGCCGGCGCGCGAGAGCCAGGCCAATGGTGGCAAACAAGACCGCCAGCGCGAACCCTGAGGTCAGTTGAAAACTTGCGCAGCTCAGGAGGCCAAAACCAGTGAGGATCAAAGTGTGCCAACACACGCCGCGCCACCAACCGCGCAGGAATTCTCCGGGCGCTGGCGCTGGCGGCGGCATCAAACGCGCGCCTCCGATGAAATCGAACGCTGCCTGGGCCACGATCGCCGCGAAGCCGATGCTGATCCACCCCCAGGCGGTGAGCCCGTGAGCGCCGCCGCGCGTCAGCCAATACAGCCCGACGGCGGCCGTCACGACCCAGAAGCCGACGTTCGCAATGCCGAGGCGCAGTCGGCTGCGGGCCAGCTTTAGTTGTTCCAATGTCATCCGTTTTCTAAACGTCGAGCGCGCTGTAAAAGATGCATTGAAGGTGCGGCTCCAGCCAATCAGCGCGGTCTGCGTCCGGCCGATACAGGCAGTTGCGACCTCCGCCTCAGCCGTAAACCTGTGCGATGACACCGTCGGCGCCGCGCCACTGCCATTAAGTTAAAAAAAGAGAACCCATTTCCATGACCGAAATAAAAGTCAGCCATGGCTAACATGTAACGGCCGGAGCGATTCCGAGCCCCGAAGGTGCGAAACGGTGAAAGTCCGGGGCAACGCCCTGGTGCGTCATCCATTCTTAATCTTTGGGTACAAGGTCTTCAAATCTGCGCTCGCCTGACTGTCTCCGAAGATCCCTTGAGCCGTTTTACGATTTCCTGACAAACACCACGTTCCTCAGCAGACAGCCGGACGATATATTTCTTGGG
>JAYTYG010000457.1:0-3615 GCA_043742585.1 Spartobacteria bacterium | reverse complement strand
CCACGCCCGCGGCCGGTGCCAGGGTGGCGACTTGATGCGTCGGTTGCCCCGCTTTTTGCCCGCCCACCGTGTTTTGCGGCGCGGCGATCGGGGGAATGAGCTGGAGTTTTTGGGGCGCCGCGGCCTGAGGGGCGGCGGGTTTGAGGTTCTGCGCGATGGTCTTGAGCGGGGCCGGTGCTGGGACCGTCACTAACTTGTCCGCAGCCAGTTGCTCGATGATGAACTGATCATACGGTTTATCCTGGTTAAACGCTTTGATCACGTAATCCCGATACGTCCACGCATACGGAAATCGGTAGTCCTGGCCTTTCTGGACATTTTTCTCCCCCCCGGTCGTATCCGCGTAACGGGCCGTGTCCAACCAGAAGCGGCCCCAGCGTTCGCCGTAGTGAGGCGATGCCAACAGGCGATCGACGACTTTCGCAAAAGCCTGCGGGCTGGTGTCGGTCAGGAATGCGATCACTTCTGCGGGCGTGGGCGGCAATCCGATCAAATCATAGGTGGCCCGGCGGAGCAGCGACTCCTTGTCGGCATCCGGGGCCGGGCTCATGTTGCGGGCCTCGAGCTTTTGGAGGATGAACGCGTCGATGCCCGTGCGGCACCAGGCTTGGTTTTTGTTGATGGGCACGGGGGGCTTGACCACCGGTTGGTAGGCCCAGTGTTGGCGCGCTTTTGGGGTGAGCCCCGAAAGCTTGCTTTTCTTTGCGCCCTCGCTTGGCGCTGGCGCGCCCATTTTCACCCAGGCGGTGAGGTCGGCCACTTGTGCGGCGCTGAGCCTGTCCCCCTTGGGCGGCATCTGCATGTCGGGATCTTTATAAGAAACCGCAGTGATCAGCAGGCTCTTGCCCGGGTCCCCAGGCGTGATTGCCGCCCCGTTTTTCCCGCCTTTGAGCAGGGCTTCCCGGGTATCGAGCGTTAAATCGCCCTTGGCTTTGCCTCCATCAACACTGTGACACTTATAGCAACTGTTCGAGAGGAGCGGCCGGATCTTTTGCTCGAAAAAGTCGAGCTGCTCTTTCGTCGCCGGTTGGCTGTGCGCCGGCTCGCTGCTCATCATGGCGTCCTGCGCCGAAGCGGTTAAAGCCAGGGCTGCAATGGGGAGAAGACGGGGTAACATAAAAAGCCTGCTCTATGCGCGAGCAGAAAACGCCCCATATGACAAAAAGTCGCAGCTTTTTTTAGCCCCCGCCTTATGAGGGATGAGGGTTGAAGGATGAGGGATGAGGGATGAATGCAGAAGGAGGGGCAGAAGACGCCGTGAGGAATTATGAGTTCTCCGAATCCTCATAACGCCGAACGCCGAATTCATAATTCATAATTCATCCTTCATCCCTTCAAGGCCCCCCTCACGGGTCAGTCCTTGACTTGCCTTCCGTGGCTCATAGCCTCCCCGCACCTGAATAATAACTAATATGACATTGAATCTCGATGCTCTCTCCCGCGCAGCAAATGAAGCCCGCGGACTTGCGATGGATGCGGTCCACGCCTGCTCCTCCGGACACCTCGGTCTCCCATTAGGCTGCGCCGAAATCGGGGCTGTCCTTTACGGCCACATCCTTAATCACAATCCTTCCGAGCCGCGCTGGCTCAATCGCGACCGTTTCGTCCTCTCGGCTGGGCACGGCTCGATGTTTCTCTATTCCTGGTTGCACCTCAGTGGTTACCCAATGGTGACTCTCGATGAGGTCAAAAATTTCCGCGCCTACGGGAGCCGCACCCCGGGGCACCCCGAGTCGTTCGAGACCGATGGCGTCGAGTGCACGACCGGCCCGCTCGGCCAAGGCGTGGCGAATGCCATCGGAATGGCGGCCTCCCAAAAGATGGCAGCCGCGCGGTTTAATACCGAGGACTATCCGATTTTGAACAATCACATCTTCTGTCTCGCCGGGGACGGTTGTTTGCAGGAAGGCGTTGCGGCGGAAGCGTCGGCTTATGCGGGCCATTTCAAGCTCGATAACTTTGTCCTCATTTATGATTCCAATGATGTAACGCTCGACGCCATGGCTGCGGAGTCGCAGAGCGAAAACACCGCCAAACGCTACGAGGCTTACGGCTTCGGGGTGCAGACGGTGCCCGGCAATGACATGGTGGCGCTCATGGAGGCCATCAACGTCGCCAAAGCCGCGGTGGGCAAGCCCCAGATGATCATCGCCCGCACCCTCATCGGCAAAGGCATTCCCGAAGTCGCCGGCACCAGCAAGGCCCACGGCGAAGGTGGCGCCAAGTTCATCGATGCCGCCCGCAAAGGACTCGGATTGCCCGCAGAACATTTCTTTGTTTCCGAAGAAACCCGCGCCTATTTCGCCGCTCACCAGCGCAAGCTCGAGGCGGCTTATGAAGCTTGGGAAACCACTTTCACCCTCTGGTCGGCCGCTCATCCAGCCCGCGCCAAGGAACTCAGCGACGCCATCGAAAAGACTGTCCCCACCGATTTGTTGGCGCGGATCCCAGCGTTTCCTGCGGACGCAAAAATCGCCACCCGCAAGGCCGGGAGCGACGTGCTCCAGCCCTTGGCCGCAGCCATGCCCACATTCATCAGCGGCAGCGCGGATCTTTACGGCTCCACGCTAAATTACATCGCTTCCGATAAGGATTTCACGCCCGAGAATTGGGCGGGTCGCAACCTGCGTTTCGGCATTCGCGAGCACGCCATGGCGGCGATGCTCAATGGGTTCGCTTACGACGGCATTTTCCGTCCGAGCGGCGCCACGTTCCTGGTGTTCGCCGATTACGCGCGGCCAGCGATCCGTATCGCGGCGCTCTCGAAGTTGCCTGTCATCTATATCTTCACCCACGATTCCATCGGCGTCGGCGAAGACGGCCCGACGCATCAACCAGTCGAGACCGTCGCCGGGTTGCGCGTGATCCCTAACTTGGACGTGATCCGGCCGGCTGATCCGGAAGAGACCGCGGGCGCATTCGCGGCCGCATTGGAGCGGGTCACCGGACCGACGTTGCTGTCGTTGACGCGTCAGGTCGTGCCGATGCTCAATGAGATTCCAGTGGAGACCCGCCGCAACGGTGTGCGTCAGGGTGGTTACATTGCCATTCAGGAGACGGCTCCGTTGCACACGATTCTCATGGCCGCAGGCAGCGAGCTTCAGCATGCCGTGGCTGCCGCCAAGCAGCTCGGCGCCGGCGTCCGCGTGGTCTCGATCCCGAGCATGTTGCGCTTCGAAAACCAGAGCGCGGAATACAAGGAGTCGGTCCTCCCATCGAGCTGCCGCCGCCGCGTGGCGATCGAGGCCGGTGTGCCTGAGTCCTGGTTCCGCTATGTGGGTCTCGACGGCAAAGTGGTCGGGATTCCTCGGTTCGGCATCAGCGCGCCTGGCAACAAGGTCATGGAGTTCTTCGGCATGAATGCCCAGACCGTGATCGACACCGCCAAGTCGCTGGCGTAGCCGCCAGGGTTTAGCCGCAGCGCGTTTTATCTCAAGCCGCCGGGAGCCAATGGTTTCCGGCGGCTTTTGATTTCCCTGGAATCTGCGGCCCGGGAAGTTGTCTGCCCCCATGGGTTCTGCGACCGCCTCCGGGGTCGGACCGCGTTTTATATGGGTTTCCGGTGGTATCGTCGCGGACTCCTCGACCACCGGCTAATGGCTGTAACGCCTCCGG
>JAYTYG010000456.1:0-3269 GCA_043742585.1 Spartobacteria bacterium | reverse complement strand
GTGGTTTTGTGGCGGTGCTGCTTCTGGCGGCGTGGCCGTATCGTCCGCTGTTGCTGAGCGCGATGAAGCTGGAGGTGCTGGTGCCGACGGAGGCGCTCTTCGGCGAATCGGTAAACCTCGTGGAACAAGGAAAACTTACCGTGGGCCTCTGGGGCTGCACGGAATGTCATGTCATCACCAAGGACGATAAGTCCGTTAAAGCCGGGCCGTCGCTCTATGACGTGTTCCGGTCCGAGCCCCGGAGTATCGAGGTGCTGGTGCCGGGGACTTCCACCAAAACCACGGTGAAGGCCGATCACGACTACTTTCTCAACTCGGTCAGAAAACCCGCCGACGCGCTCGTGATCGCCGAGGCCGGTCCGAACCAGGGCGCGCCGTATCCCGCCATCATGCCGCAATACGCCAAGGAGATTGTGAGCGATGCGGATCTGGAGGCCGTGTGGCATTTTCTCCGCAATTCCGCAGAGCCAGCCCAGAGCGGGCCCGCAGTGGTGATGGGAGAAAAACCCGAGCGCGCAAAGTCCAAGGATATAATGGCCAACCTGTCGGAAATCGTGGTGACACAACGGCCGCGGGTGATCCGTGCGCCGATGATGCATTCCAGTGGACGGGCCATCCATGTGGGGCTGCCGAATGGGATGAACTTCACGTTCGACCCCCGCATGCTCTCCCTGCGCAGCGTTTGGAGCGGTGGCTTTCTGGACCTTGCCAAGGAACAAAAAGGGCGCAGCACGCCGGGCTCGGAGCGCGGGACAGGCGCCCGGAGTTTGCTGGAAGACGAGCCGGTGTTGGTGCCCGTCATGGCCGATGGGCGACCTGTCGATTTCGAATTCAAGGAGCCCGATGTCCTCGATAACGCAGCGGTCGCCAAGCACTTAGCCAAGGGCGGCGATTTCCTCAAAGAGTTGGCTTCCTGGGATGCCCAGTTCCTCGGCTACAGCCTGGCGGCTTCGGGCGAGCCCGCATTTCATTTCCGGGTCGGCAAAAACCAGCTCACTCAATCCATTCTGTTTAGCCCGGAAGGCCGCCTCCTCATCGACGTCTCCGGATCGCTCGCTGCACCTCAGGTTTTCCAACTCCGCAAGACGGGGCTCGATGATATTAAGGTCGACGCCGGAACGCTCGCGGCCGGGCACTGGACGATTCCCGCTGGAACCAATGTGCATTATCGACTCTCGGCAAAAATCTGCGACGGCCTGCCGGCCCGCGCCGCCATCCAGTGCGCGGAAAGTTTCGCACCGCAAGCGCTGCAAGTCTTGCCCGCCACGGCGGAATTACCGACAGGTTACCAGATCGAAACCTGGGCGGCGCCCACCGACACCTATGGCCGCAAGCAACTCTTCGAGCCGATGGGCATTGCGGTGGCAAAGAACGGCACCATCGTCGTGGGCACCCGCACCGCCGGGATCTGGCGTCTGAGGAACCAGAAATGGGAGCTCTTCGCCGAGGGCCTCTATGAGTGTCTCGGCGTGTCCATTGAGGACGATAATGGCGACGTCATCGTCGTGGCGCAGAAACCCGAGTTGACGCGTCTCAGCGACCGCAATCATGACGGCCGGGCCGATGAATTCAGCACCCTCTGCGATGCCTACGGGTTTCATGCCAACTATCACGAATATACCCACGGCCCGGTGCGCGATGCGGAAGGGAATTACTACTTCGCCCTCAACCTCTGTCATAATGCCGATGATAAAGTTTCCTATCGCGCCGGCGGCGCTTACATGGGGAGCATGGGCGGGTTCCGCGGTTGGTGTTGCCGGGTCACGCCGGCAGGGAAGTTTGAGCCGTTTGCCTCCGGGCTCCGCAGTCCGGCCAGTCTCGGCTTGGACCCGCTGGGTCGGGTTGTCTACACGGACAATCAAGGGGAATACAACGGCTCGTCCAAACTCTATGCCCTGGCCAAGGATCGTTATTATGGACATCCCTCGGGCTTGGTCTCGCTCCCAGGCATGAAGCCCGGCTCACCGGAAATCGCTCCCGCACTTTGGGCGCCAAAGGCCGAAAAGTCGGTGCTCTGGTTCCCATATGCGCGTTGGGCTAATTCTCCGGGGAACCCGGCCTGGGATCTGACGAAAGGGAAGTTCGGGCCCTATGCACAACAAATGTTCATCGGCGATCAAACACTCTCCAAAGTCCTTCGCGTCGTCACCGAAAAAGTGGGCGACATCGAGCAGGGCTGCGTGATGCTCTTTGCCGATAAGGTCGCCTCGGGTGTCATGCGCCCCTGTTTCCTGCCCGATGGCTCACTGCTCCTCGGCCAGACCGGCCGCGGCTGGGTCGCAAACGGGGGCGCTGAGTCCAGTCTCCAGCGCGTCTCCTGGGACGCCAAGACCCTTCCTGCTGAAATCTCCCGCGTGTCAGTCACCCACTCCGGGTTCGATGTTTTTTTCACCGCCCCGATTCCCGCGTCGATCACTCCGGCGGATTTCCTGGCGAAAATCAAAATCGAATCCTGGAGTTATCAGGACTCCGCCGAATACGGCTCTGAGGAAAATGACAAACACCCGGACCCAGCCACGAGCGTGACCATGAGCGCGGATCGGAAATCGATCCAACTGGTGGTGGCTAATTTCGCGGAGCCGAAGAAGTGCGTTGACCGGATCTACTGGCTGCAAATTGCGGATGCGAAACAACTGCTGGGAGCGCCGACTGGCAGGGCTGTTATGGAGGCATATTACAGCGTCCGGGCAATCCCTTAGGCCGCGCGCCAACCGAGCGCCAACCGCGCGCAAACGGACCGCAAACGGAGCCCTAACGGCCTTGGACCTGGAGGTTGGCCAATTTTCATAAATTGCCCCAGGACATAAAGTGTCTGTCCCCTCTGTCCCCTCATTACGGTAGAAGTCTCGGTGAATTGACGGAATTCTAAAACTTGGCAAGCGGAGCGGCAAAACCCGCCGCGATCAGGGTCCCCTCACTGAATAACGTCCTCTGTGAGGCCGCGTGCGGTTGGGCTCTACGCGCCCAACCAATTTAGCCGAACGTAATCTGTTATGTGTCGCACACATCAATCGACTGTTTTTTCTTATCCATCGACGGAAATAAAAAGGCGGTTAAATCTCCGTCATGAATTTCCTCGGGGTTAAAATTGACAGACAAGCACATGCCATGCCTCGGCGGTTGTCTTCTTGCACAAAAGGTTGAGAGAATTATGGGTATTGACGTTTTCGCTTCAGCCGCGACGCAGAGCCATCTGCGACGTCTCTGCCGTTGGTTATTGAATTAAAATCATGAATAAACGTTTTACCTTTTTGCGCGCGGTTGGGTTC
>JAYTYG010000455.1:0-1921 GCA_043742585.1 Spartobacteria bacterium | reverse complement strand
GGTGCGGTGGCTGGCGGTGCGGAGTTTGCCGTCGCCTTGGATCCCAGCGGTGGGTTGAACACTTGGGGTGACAACTATTTCGGTCAACTAGGCATCCACAGCGCAATCGATCAACTTGCGCCCTTCTCCCTGGTGGGCAACGGCATCCACTATCAGCGCGTCGCTGCGGGCAAGGATCATGCGCTGGCGTTGGCTGCCGATGGGGCGGTCTGGAGCTGGGGTAATAACGACTCCGGCCAACTTGGCGACACCACCCTCGAAGGAAAAACCGCGCCAGTCCGGGTGACAGGTCTTTCAGGCATTCTTAACATAGCTGCCGGGCGGAAGTTCAGTTTGGCATTGGATCAAACCGGGCACCTTTGGGGCTGGGGCAATAATCAATTCGGCCAAGTCGGCAGTCATGACTCGGCGCCGATCTCTGCTCCGGCGCAATTGCCGTTGCCGTTGGATGGAGCGCTTTTTCAAGCGGTCGCCGCAGGAGCCAGCCATGGAATTCTATTGAGCCGGACCGGATTCGTTTACACTTGGGGCCTCAATTGGCATGGAGAACTCGGGGACGGAAGTTTTGAGCCGAGGCTAACGCCCCAGCGAGTGGCAGGCCTCTCGGATATCATCGCGGTAAGGGCCGGCCAATATCACTGCATGGCGCTGAGTCGCTCCGGAGTCGTATATACATGGGGCGCAAACTGGTCGGGGCAATTAGGCGACGGATCGTTTGAAAATCGGCCCGCTCCCGTCGCTCTGACTCTGCCCGCCTCGGCCACTGACCTCGCCGCCGGGATGAGCCACTCCGCCGTGGTTCTGAACGATGGTCGGATTTTCACCTTCGGCGACAATCAGCGAGGACAGCTTGGGACGTCGGCTCCGGCAGTTTCCGCGCAACCTGCCGCGATCCCTAACTTTCGATTGTTCCAACCCTAAGCGGAAGCCATGGAGCCAATCTTGCAATCTCTTATGTCCCCTAGCTTTCGGCCTGAATCCACGCAGTTAGAGCGGCGCGGTGATCGTGTGCGGTCGTTGAAACCCGGGGGCTTCTTGCGCTGGGTCGGCAGTGCGCTTTTGGCGGTGCTCTGGAGTTTGATTGCGGGCCAAGGAGCCATCGCGCAATCGGTATGTGCCCGGGTGAAGATCGAGATCGAGCAGGAACTCACTTTGGCCCGGCAGGCGTTTGAAGCCAAGCTAACCATCAATAACGGCCTGCCTAGCACCCCGCTGACCGACCTCAAAGTAACCCTCAATTTTCTGGATCGCGACAAACAGCCGGTCACCGCCACCTCCGACAGCTCGGCGACTGGCTCCGAGTTTTTCTACCGCATGCAAGACGGGAATAGCCTGCCAACGGCAGTTGCAGGCGGCGCGAGTCAGAAAGTGGTTTGGCTCATTATCCCGGCAGATAAAGCGGCCGGGGAAAATCCCACGGGCGAGCTGCACTACATTGGGGCGAGCATTGAGTACAAGGTCAACGGCATCGTCGAGCTCGTCGAACTCGATCCCGACTTCATCTATGTCAAACCGATGCCGGCCCTGGATCTGGAATATTTCCTTCCCGGCCCGGTCAACGGTGATGATCCCAGCACCCCGTCAATCATCGAAGAGGTCGAACCATTTACCTTGGGCGTTAGAATTAAGAACTCCGGGTTCGGCGTCGCCAAATCGTTAAGCATCGAATCCAGTCAACCGCAGATCGTCGAAAATCTCAGCGGCCTGCTGATCGACTTTCGGATACTAAGCAGCGAGGTCAACGGGCAACCCTCAGCGCCCACTCTCTTGGCGAGTTTCGGCGATATTGCGCCCGGCCGAGCCGCGATCGGGCGCTGGTCGATGACCGCGTCTTTGACGGGGCAATTCACGGACTTTTCTGCGTCCTTCAAACACGCCGATGAGCTGGGTGGCGCGGTCACCTCCCTTTTGCATGATATTC
>JAYTYG010000454.1:0-1654 GCA_043742585.1 Spartobacteria bacterium | reverse complement strand
TCGTTCCCGATCATTTGCGCGATCACTGGGCGCCCCGTGGGATTTTTGGTAATGGACTCGAGGATCGGCTTATCGAGCGAGGAATCGCCATGCACACGGAAGTATTCGGTGTAATAAAGATCCGCGCCCCCATACGCGGCCATGAGCCGCCAGAATGGGAGATCGGTTACATCCTGCATGGGAGCCAGGGCCAGAATAGGATCAGCTCCAGCGAGCAGAGAGTGAAATTGTGTCGGTGAATCCAAAGTGTTTGAGTGAGACTAATACCATGCCTGATTTCATCGGAATCAGCAGACTTATCAATCGACCCAGCAAAAACTCGCACCCAAACACCTCCACGCGCCCAGCCCCGCGCCGCCCCGCACCCTCTTTTCCCGCTGTCCTCCGAATGACCACTCCTGTCACAAAGCCCCGCTCGGTGCATGATCTGACTTATTCCCAACTTGAGCAGGAGCTGGTGCACGCCGGAGTGCGCCCCATGCACACGCTCAAACTCTGGGGCGCTTTGCATCGCCTAGCCAAAAACGATTTGAGCGACTGCGCTGATTTTGCCCCGCCACTGCGCCGGTGGGTGGACGCGCACCTCGGCGCCCAAGGCGAGTTTTACCCGGAATCCCTCCCCATCTCGCTCGACACGGCCAGCAGCGACGGGTTGACCCGCAAATTCCTACTACAGCTCGACGACGCGCAAACCATCGAGACCGTGCTCATGGGCTATCCGGGCCGCTTCACCGCCTGTCTCAGCAGCCAGGCCGGTTGCGCCATGGGCTGCGTCTTTTGCGCCACCGGTCAAATGGGCTTTGTGCGGCACCTGCGGCCAGGCGAAATCGTGGCTCAAGTGCTCCACGTGCAAAGAGTCTTGCGCGACTCCGGGAAACCCGGGCTCCGCAATCTAGTGCTGATGGGCATGGGTGAACCGCTTCACAATTACGATGCGGTAATGACTGCGCTGGACATTATTAGCGACACGCGGGGCCTTAATATTGGGCCTAGTAAAATATCCATCAGCACCGTGGGCGTGGTTCCGGCCATCCTCAGAATGGCGGCGGAAAAGCGGCCCTACAACCTGACCGTGAGCCTCCATGGCGCCACCGAAGAAGAGCGGGCCGCCCTGGTGCCAGTGAGCCGCCGCTGGCCACTCCTTGAACTCATCGACGCCTGCCGGGTTTACGGATCTGTGACCGGGAAAAAGATCCTCTTCGGCTGGACCTTGATTGCCGGCACCAACGACTCGCCCGCGCAAGCCGAACGCCTGGCGCTCTTGCTGCGCGGCATCAACGCCCACATCAACCTCATCCCGCTCAACCCCACCGTGGGCTACGACGGCGTGGCCACCCAACCCGAGGCCTCGCAAACCTTTCAACGCATCCTCCAAACCGCTGGGTTCCCCGCCACATTCCGGCAGCGCCGAGGCATCGACGTCGCAGCCGGCTGCGGCCAGCTTCGCGCAGAATCCAAAAGACGCTAAAGCCGAAGGCGTTCCATCAAGCGCACCCCAGATGCCATTCCCGTTTCCGGGGTTGCACCCTGGGCTGGTATGCGACGCTCCGTTGGAGCCTAACCCGAGTTTCTCATCGAGGCTTACCTCTCTGAGTAAATCTTGAGATTTGTAGTGCCTTTGGGGCGAAATGTAGTTCTGCCTTCAGAGGAGAAT
>JAYTYG010000453.1:0-1705 GCA_043742585.1 Spartobacteria bacterium | reverse complement strand
CAAATGCTGAGCCGGCTGCGCCACCTTGCCGCCAAGAATCAAATCGAGCTCATAGAATTCACGCGCCAAACCTTCCAGCGCTGTCTCATCGGTAAATGCCAATAGCACCAAGAAATCAGCCTCCTTCTTTAACCGAGGCAATAGCCGGGCTAGAGCCGACTGCATGGGCTCGATCGTCAATCCCTCGCCCAGCGCCTCCGGACTGAGACGAGAATCCATCACGCCCACCACCGCGATCCGCCACTTACCGCGCTGCACAATGCGATGTGACTCAAACAGGGGCGCCCCGGTCGCCTTCACCAGAAGATTGGCACTGAGCAGCGGCACTGGAGAAAGCGCCTTCATTTCCTGAAGTTGCGGCAACGAGAGCGCGGCTTCGCGATGCCCCATATTAACCGCCGCGTAAGCCAGCTTAGCCAACGCCGCCAAAACATAGCGGTGCTCAATGCGCTGATAATCTTCGCTCCCGGCAATCGCGTCGCCGACGTCGACCTTGAGCGCGTCCTCGCGGACTTCACCATCGAGGACCGAGCCAATCCTAGTCAGGCCGCCCAATTGCCCCGTGAAACAGCCACAAGGCACCAGGCGCCCCCGGATATCGCAACTAAACGCGACGCTCAACGGGAAGGCGGGTTTGACCGGGGCAGGCAAGGCGGCCCAGAACGCCGCGCCGGAAAACAACGAGCCCAAAGCCAGCAGCCAGCGCTTCATCAGTAAAGGAGGCAATAGGTGAACACGTTCACGTTTACCAACATCGACTCCATGATCATGTTACCGCCGCAACAGCAGCAGCCTTTAGCGTTGCCCACGTCATTAAGGCCGTCCTTGGAATAAACCAACACCAGACGCCCATTGATTTCCAGGCCTTCGATCCACGCCTGCTTACCCTGCTTATCCGTGAGCTGCGGGATGCGGTTCACCAATGAAAATATAGGATGCGTCATCGGAATTTTAACTAGGGAATATTCAGGGAACACCAGCTTCAACTCCTTCCTAAATGCCGTGTCCCAACGCGTATCGGAACAGCCTGGACTCGACAGAATAAAGCCGCCATTGAGAATATATTTACGTAAGCTTTCGCGCTCCTTGGCAGTCAGCGTAAACGCGTCTTCTCCCGACCAAACACAGAACGGGAAATCAAAGACAGTATCGGACTCGAGTTTTACGGGAACAAAGTTACGGCTGACATTGAGATTGGTCTGCCGCGCCACATCGCTCAAAAACTTGTCCGCGAAGCAAACCGAGCTCCGGTTGCCTGCATAGACCAGGTTACCGCATTGCAACTTAGTCAGATCAGTATTAGGCACCGCCGCAGCTTCGAGCTCCTGCTGTTTGCGTTCCGGAGTGGCGCCGGCCCCGGCTGCAAGCGCCCCCAAACTTAGCATCCATAACGCTCCCGAAGTTATGGCCAAATAATATATTCTGCTTCGTATATTCATTTGCTCATCGCTCTGAAATATTTCTCCACCACATCGCTATATTCATTCAGGAACGTTTCGCCATCCACCGCCCCGGACTCCCGGTTCACAGGATTAACATCCCGCACACTGTCCGCGCTGTCCCCACTCAACTCCATACCTGGCGCGCCCACCCGGCTCCGACCACTGCCCGGTGCGCCGACCGATCCTTTCCCAGAGACAGCTTTCTCACTACCCACCACCCGCGCATTCGCTCCGCGCATGCCACTGAGTTCCCCCAGCACAGC
>JAYTYG010000452.1:0-3163 GCA_043742585.1 Spartobacteria bacterium | reverse complement strand
CTCAGCGACCCCGGCGCACGGGACGCAATGATTGCAACCGCGACGCTCTCGCCGGGTTAGATGTAGCGCATGGTCTGGAGGCGTTGCGGTCATTTCGAGAAAATGTCATCGGACACCAGTGTTACTGACGCTTGAGGATGCCGCAGCAAATAAATGCCACCATCGCGGCGAGAGCAGCGACACCAATGGCGACTGGCCATGTTGGGTTAGTGGCTAGCGCGCCGACAGCGAAGAAGGCAGTCAATCCGCCAGTCCATCCCACGATTGAAGCTTGCTTGGTTCGCTCGCGGGCAAGCTCCACGTCTGGCGTAACCACGGGGGAGGGTGTAGAAGATTCGTTCATAGCGTGTGTTGATTCCTGGAT
Source organism: Spartobacteria bacterium (assembly GCA_043742585.1). GTDB lineage: Bacteria > Verrucomicrobiota > Verrucomicrobiia > Chthoniobacterales > Chthoniobacteraceae > CAIURC01. The sequence continues at coordinate 2,799 of JAYTYG010000452.1, read as the reverse complement.
GCGATTTTGATTGGAAGTAATGGCTTTGTTAAAGTGAGGGTAGCGACGCCGAACGACCCAAGCTCAGCGACCCGGCGCACGGGACGCCACGATTGCAACCACGACGCTTCCGCCGGGTTCGCTGCAGTGCATGGTTAGGCGGCATCATCTTCAAAGCCCATTTGTGACGCAAAGCAGCCGGTAGAACCGCTGAGGCTGTGTCAATCGCTCAGGAAAACAGACTGTAGAACTGGTGCCCACGATGTTGGTTCCGTAAAGCGAAACCCAAGCGTTAGTGGTCAACTCAGAGCGATACTGGAGTTGATAGAGGCGGCCAGCGCTCGTGGGCCAGCACAGCTCTACCTCGGAAAACCGAATCGAAAGGGGCGGACATGAATCTAGGACCGGCGTTAGCGACACGGCGTCAAGTGCGGGGCCGTAATTGGCCGGTGTCGTGCTGCGGAATGCCAGAACGTCAGTACCGGTGCCTTGAACCGTGTAGGTGAAGACGGTCCATCCCATATTGTTTGGCTCCTGGCCCGTGTAGGCAAATGAAGGAGAAACCACCACACTCCCATTCCAAAGCACATCCATCGTGCGGAGAGCCGGCCCGCCGCGAATCTCTGCTGCCATCGAGAATCTGAGCGTGTAAGCTACGCCCGGCATGGTCGTTATCGACTGTGAAATCGTCGCCGGGGAAGTCCAGTTGAGGCTGATCGAGACGACGCCATCGGCAGGCTGCCAGTAATAAGGAGCGTTTGGCAGTATGATGTCGATACCACCACTGGTGATGACCCACGGGGAAATCCCAACTCCGATGCTACTGCCGGGGTCTGTCCCGCCATACGTCTCGAATCCTCCGTTGATTAATTGTCCCGCCGCGGACAAGCCGTGCAGAAGAATCGAAGCTGAGATTGCTGTGAGTGTTCTTCGGATAAGGTGTGTTTTCATTGGCTGTTTGCTTTGAGTTTCACGAGACGCGCGCGATGCCGCCTAACGACCCAAGCTCAGCAACCCGGCGCACGGGACGCAACGATTGCCACCACGACGCCCCCGCCGCGTTTGCTGCTGCGCTTGGTTAGGCGTTCTCATGTTATCCGCTGCCTCACTTTGAAATCACCCGCCGCGGTTTGCCACGCCTCGACCCACGGTTCAGGTTCCTCCAGCGTCCAAATCAGGAGTTGCTCCCCGAGCAAGGCATTGAAATCACCTTCAGGCCACGCCATATGCCATCCGCCAAGCACGGCGGAGATGTCGGACGCGAAGTACGGCGATTCTCTCTGCCATACCTCTTCGTATCCGCGAATCGCCTCATCATCCAGGCTCTCCAAAAAATTGTCCGTCCGCTTACTCCCATGCGTACTCAGCCATTGGTCGATAGCTGGTGAACCGTACGCGAACACTGCATGGATGGGCGGCAATACAGAAACAGGATAAGCGTAGAGCGCAATACCGCCCTGTTCCGGCCAGGACTTTGTCACCTCTACGCGTCCATCGTCGGCGCGTCCCTCATGGCTGAACACGGTAAGATACGTTTGCTCATGCGCACTAAAGCCCGGAATAAAGCGAGAATCCACGGTGAGCCAGCGCCGAACGCGCGTTCGATTGTAATCATCGTAATCCATGGGATACCACCTCGCAGCGACTGGCCCTGAAGGCTCTTTCCGCAAGAATATGCTCGGTCGCATTAACGCGCGCCCTTCTTGAATGAGTGCTTCAGCAGTCATATCGCCTAACGACCCAAGCTCAGCAACGGTGGCCACGAGGCGCACCGAGGGCAACCCCGATGGCCCGCCGCCGTTCGCGGCACCGCAGGGTTTGGCGTCTGGCTTGAGTCCATAAAATCGTGAGAGGATGGCCTCAACGAACTCCGGTGGATTCTGCGGTGATGGTCCAGATCCATGAGAATTAAAAATCTCCTCGTCCTGTGTGCCTGATGCTCGCCACTCAAAAATCGTGGGCGCGTCACTGGCCGAACGCTCCAGGAGAAAGTAGCGCACTGGGACTTTGGCGCGCGCTTCCGGCGACCAGTCATCCGAAGGGCCAGCCACCAACAAGCCGAAATGCGACTCGCCCGCCGCCTTGGGCGGCGGGAAAAGAATCAGGAAGCACAGATGTTTGTCGTGCTGGAAACCAGAAACACTCAGACCCGACGGTGGCATGAGGGCGCTGGCAGGAAGGACGCCAGCACCGAACTTCTGCCAACCTTCCTGCAGCGTCTGAGTCGCCCGCGCATCGGACATCGCAGCCAAGAATCCGCTGCGGTGTCTGGCGAGCGCATCGGGAATAAACATGCGGGCAAAATTGCGGTGCTGGGGATGAGGCTCGTCTACTGGTTGTGCCGATTGTCGTTTCTTAAAAAGTCCAAATAAACCCGTGGCAGAGGGAGGTGATTTTGGCACCGGCAAGACGGGGGGCAAAGGCGGCGGCACTGTCGGTTTGGCGACTCTGCCAATGGTGTGGCCGCACTGAGGACAGTAGTTTTCCGGCCATTCATTTCCGCAAGATTCGCAAGTGTGCATAAGGTGTGAGAACGCCTAACGATGCAAGCTCAGCGACCCGGCGCACGGGACGCAACGATTGCAACCGCGACGCTCCCGCCGGGTTTGCTGCTGCGCATGATTAGGCGGCGTCATGAACTCGCTCCGGGCAATGGTGGTGGCTGTCCACCCGTGATAATCCGCTGGAATTCTTCCGGCGTCCGCGCACGTGAAAAATTACGACGCTCAAACCGCACTTTAAATAGCGGCTCGTACTCACTGACCAACGCATCAATGCCCCCGGGGAATTGGTTCTTGGGTAGCATGAAACGGCGCAAAA
>JAYTYG010000451.1:0-3870 GCA_043742585.1 Spartobacteria bacterium | reverse complement strand
CAGACAGGATCAGCACCGGAATCGCGCTCCACTCCCGCAGTCGCTTGAGCACAGTGATCCCGTCCAGGTCAGGCAGCCCGAGATCGAGCAAGATCACGTCAGGCCGACGAAAGGCCGTCTCCGCCAGTCCCTGCTGGCCGGCCTCGGCTTCATGGACCGTGTAACCGGCGGCTTCGAGCGCGACCCGCAAAAGGCGGCGGATCTGCACTTCGTCGTCAATGATGAGAGCGGTCGGTTTCATATTGGGGGTTGGGACGGCAAAATCATCGGCGCGCCCAGCGGTAGGCGAATGGTAAACCGGGCGCCACCGTCGGCCCGATTTCGGGCGGTCAATTTACCGCCTTGCGCTTCCACGAGTTGGCGCGCGATGGAGAGCCCGAGCCCCAACCCGCCGACTGGCGCGCCCGGGCCACGGTAGAATTTTTCAAACACCTTCTGTTCGGCGCCGGGCGGCAGGCCGGGCCCGCGGTCGGCCACGTGGAAGATTAGAAACGCTGGATCCTGCGCGACACTCACCTCGATGGGCGTGCCGGGTGGGCAATGGGTTGCCGCGTTGGAAAGTAGCGTGCCCAGCGCCTGCACAGTCAGCCCGGCATCCAACGAGATTGGCGGGAGATCCGGCGGCAGCGTGACGCGGACGTCGCGGAGATCGAGCGCGACCAAATGCAACGCTTCGTTCACCAACTCGCCGGGGTCGCACCATTCGCGGTTTGGGTGGAGGAGCCCGGATTCGAGCCGCGTCGCATCGAGCAGATGATTCACCGTTTTAGTGAGACGCCGCACCGCTTGGCGCAACTCCGCGTGATCGGGCTGCGACTGCTCCAACGCTGCGCTCATGGCCGCAAGTGGGGTTTTGAGTTCGTGCGAAACAGAATCAAACAAAGTCTTCTGCAGTTTCTCGGATCGGGCGGCCAGTTGCGCCTCGCCCTTGGCCTGAACCACGCGTTGCCTTTCCACAAAGACCGCGAGTTGCGCCGCGAAAGCGTCGAGGAGTTCCCGCTGCTCCAGCGCCAGCAAGCCTGGCAGCTTGACCACCATGACGCCCTCAGCGCGATCCCCGGCAAGCAACGGCAGATGCAACGCCTCGGCGTCCGGCAGCGTATCGGTGAAGCGCCCGGCCGACTGCTTGCGTTGAAACGCCCAGGCCGCCACGCTCTCCTCCTTGGCAGACAGCAGAAGATTGCCAGCAGGATGCGATACAATATCTGACGCACTTCGCAATAGAACCGCCACTTGCGCCCCGAAAGTTTCGCGAATAATATCTACAGTCACACGCAGTGCCTCGTCGAGATTCGCCGTCGCCGAGAGTTCCCGCGTCAGCAAATACAGCGCAGTGGCCCGCTCCTCGCGTTTGCACTGAGCTTGCTCGCGCTCGCGCAGCCTCGTGGTGAAGTGGCCCACCACCAGCGTCACGATGAAGTAGGTGGCGAACATCATCACGTCCTGACTTTCTTTGATGTAAAAAGTGAACCGCGGCGGGATGAACAAATAATCCCACAGTAGCGCACTTAACGTGGCAAGGAGCAGCGTCGGCCCCCGGCGCAATCGGGTCGCCGCGAGCACGACAGCGAGTAAATAAATGAGGGCAATCGTCCAATAACCGGTGAACTGGTAGACCACGAGATTGCACACCGTAACGAGCGCCCCCAGGCCGGCCGCGATCGAATACTCCCGGCGGTCCAGCGGTGTGGCGGGACGGCGGCCGCCCCGCTGAGGTGCGCCGACCTCAAGATCCGAGCGGATGAGATGGATATCGATGTCGCCGCTATGCTGAATCAACCAGTCCGTGGGCGAACTGCCACGCAGCAGCCGCGACCACGCGCTGTCGAGCGGTTTCCCAATCACGATCTGGGTGACATTGTGCTGGTGGGCGATCCGCAACAGGGTTTCGCCAATGTCGGTTCCGGACGCCGACACGACCTCGGCGCCGAGCTGCCGCGCGAGTGCCAGATAGCGGGTGAGCCGGGTTTGTTCGGCATCGTCGAGCGCCCGTGGGGTATCGATGTTGGCCACGATCCAGCTCGCCTCCATCGTCCCCGCGAGTCGCCGCGTATAGCGGATCAGCGCTTCCGAAAACGGACTCGAGCCCACCGCCACCAGCAGCCGGTCACCGGATTTCCACGGGCCGACAATGCGTTCGGTTTGCATGATCTCGCGCAGATCGCGGTCAACGTGCTCGGCCACCAGTCGGAGCGACATTTCGCGCAGCGCGACCAGGTTGCCCTCGCGAAAAAAATGATCCGCAGCCGCCGTGGCATGCCCCCCGTGATAGACTTTGCCCTCGGCCAGTCTGGCCCGGAGGAGAGCCGGGGTGAGATCGATCAGTGCGATCTCGTCGGCAAGATCGAGCAAGGAATCCGGAAAGGTCTCGCGCACAGTAATGCCTGTAATTTGTCGGACAGTGTCATTCCTGCTTTCGACATGCTGCACATTAACCGTTGTGAAAACGTCGATACCTGCATCGAGCAATTCGAGTACGTCTTGATAACGCTTGGGATGTCGCGAACCCGGCGCGTTCGTGTGGGCGAGCTCGTCCACCACAGCCAGTCCCGGGTGCCAGAGCAGGATCGCGTCGAGATCCATTTCCGCCAGCGTCGTCCCCCGGTATTCCAAGAGTGCGCGCGGGACGATCGGCATGCCTCTCAACAAGGCCTCGGTGTCCGGGCGCGCATGGGTTTCGACGATTCCGATAACGACCTCGACGCCTTCGGCCATCTTCTGCTGCGCGGCCTGGAGCATGGCATAGGTCTTCCCCACGCCCGGGCACATCCCGAAAAATATCTTCAGTCGGCCACGCCTGGCCGCCTCGCTATTTCGCTGGATGGAGGCGAGCAGCGCATCGGGATCTGGCCGGACGGCTTCGTGATTCACGGGATTATTTAAGAGCGTCGACCGCCCGGTTGAGAGCAAAAACATTCACCCGAGGCTCGCCGAAAACGCCCCATTGCGGCGGCTCCGTGAGTGGCTCGACCAGCGCTCGCACGCGCTCCGGTGCCAGCCCCCGCGCCGAGGCCACCCGCGCACATTGATACTTGGCTGCAGCCGGTGAAATATGAGGATCGAGACCGCTGGCACTCGCGGTGAGGAGATCTGCCGGTGCGTCGTGGCCGAATTTGGCGCGCCGCTCGTCGATGGCTTTGAGCAGGTCCACGCTCGTCGGCCCCTTGTTACTCGCGCCACTCGGCACCGTGGCATAGTCCGCGCCGGAAGGCCGTGGCCAGAAGTATCGGGGACTGTCGAATTTCTGAGCCAACAATTCCGAGCCGATGAGGGTGTTACCCACAACGACCAGCGACCCCTGCGCGGGCTTTGGGAAAACGAGCGTGGCGACTGCGGTAACGATGAGTGGATAGACGACTCCAGTGAGTAGTGTGAGAACGAGCAGGACGCGAAAGGATGTGAAGAGTTGTTTCATAAACAGTGAAGACTTAAGCCAGATGAAGAGCGACGAGTGTGACGTCGATCAGTTTGATGCCCAGGAACGGTGCCAGGAGACCGCCCAGACCATAGATGAAGACATTGCGCTGGAGCACCTGCGCGGCCCCGACCGCCCGATATTGCACGCCGGCCAGTGCGAGCGGAATAAGCGTGATAATGATGAGCGCATTGAAAATAACCGCGCTGAGGATCGCACTCTCCGGGCTGTGCAACCCCATAACATTGAGCGCCGCGAGCGGCCCGTGCGCTGCGCCGTTGACGAGGTAAAGCGCACCGAACATCGCGGGCAGGATGGCGAAGTATTTGGCCACGTCATTGGCAATGCTGAACGTGGAGAGCGCCCCGCGCGTCATCAGTAGTTGTTTCCCTATCTCCACGATCTCAATGAGCTTGGTCGGGTTGCTGTCGAGATCCACCATGTTGCCCGCCTCG
>JAYTYG010000450.1:0-2329 GCA_043742585.1 Spartobacteria bacterium | reverse complement strand
CGAGGATCCAGGTGTAGAGGGGGCGATGGACTTCGAACTCGAGGGTGCAGATGGAGTGCGAGATTTTTTCGATGGAGTCGCTCAGGCAATGCGCGAAGTCATACATCGGATAGATGCACCAGGCGTTACCGGTGTGATGATGCGCTGTGTGTCGGATCCGGTAGAGCAGCGGGTCGCGCAGCCAGACGTTGGGGGCACTCATGTCGATCTTGGCGCGCAGGGTGCAGGTGCCGTTTGGAAATTCGCCCGCTCTCATCCGTGCGAAGAGGTCGAGATTTTCTGCGATCGAGCGATCGCGGAAGGGGCTGGGGATGCCGACTTTGTCGGGTGCGCCGCGGAACTTATCGGTGTCTTCCGGGGAGAGATTGCAGACGTAAGCTTTGCCGGCGCGAATGAGTTCGATGGCCCAGAGATAGATTTGTTCGAAGTAATCGCTGGCGTAGAACGGTTCAGTCTCGGGCTCGGTGGCGAGGCGTTCCTGAGCGGTGGTGTCGCCGCGGGTTTTGACGCGGAGCACGTGATCGGCCCAACCACCGATGAGCCATTTTACGTCGGTGATGATGGAGTCCACGTATTCGACCTCTTCCTTGGTCGGGTTGGTGTCGTCCATGCGCAAATGGCAGACGCCTTGGAATTCGCGCGCGATGCCGAAGTTCAGACAAATGGATTTAGCGTGACCGATGTGCAGGTAGCCATTGGGCTCAGGCGGAAACCGGGTGACAACCTGGGGGTATTTCCCGGCGGCAAGGTCCGCAGCGACGATGTCGCGGATGAAGTCAGAGGGTTCGGGAATTGCAGCAGGCTCAGTAGTCATGGAAATAGGAGCGCTGTTCTTAGCCTCGGATGGGCGCAGTGGAAACAGGGATTTTTTGAGGTCGGCGCTGATCGTAGAGGTGGTCGCACCTCCGTTTCTTTGCTCTTGGCGGGAGCTGTTAGGAGTTATGAGGAATGAATGATGAAGGTGCGGAGACCGCAGGCGCCGTTAACCCCGAGGCATCTATTCTCTCATCATTCATCTTTTATAATTCCTAATTCGGACGCCTTTGGAGCTGAGCTTGAAAAGAATGGGAGATGCGCCCAGTAGAAGAGTAGAAGGTCGCAGGGGAATTAGATTTCTTCACGGCATGATCCTTGCGTGTGGCTTCGTTGTGCCGCCAAGTCCCAATGAATCGAGCCTCGTTCGCCGACTCCGGATTGTGTCTGTATTCGCCGCTGGAATCGCTTTGCTCGTCGGGATTGTTGGGCTGGTTTCCAGGGGGCTCGGGATTGAGGCGTTTCGGGGGTTGGCGAGTGGGCGGCCGGAAATGAAGGTAAGCACGGCACTCTGTTTTTTAGTGAGCGGTGTGGCGTTGTGGTTGAATAATAAGGGGGCGCAGCGGGTGGGCTGCTATGCGAGAGGGAGTGGCCTGGTGGTGCTGACGTTCGCGGGGTTAACTGCCCTGAAATATATTTTCGGATTAGCCTCAGGAATGGATCAATGGGGGCTAATGGAGGCGGGGTCTGCTGCAGCGGATTCGGGGTTGATGTCGCCGTTTACGACCCTGAATTTTCTATTGATTGGCAGTGCGCTGTTTCTTCTGCCTGGTAAACGGTCAGTTTACATTGGTCAACTTCTTGGGTTGGTCACTATTCAGGCGTCGATCGGGATTGCGCTTGGTTACTTTCAACAGTCCCAGTTCTTGGATGCAGCGGAGTCTGACATCCGTTTGGGGTTGCCCAAGGCCATCACGTTTCTTGCGTTGGGCGTGGGGGTGTTGTTCTGCGGGAGTGATCGCGGGCTGATGGCGGTGTTCACTAATGCCACAGCCGGCGGTGTGTTGGCGCGCCGGATCCTACCCGTGGCGGTGTTCGCGCCTTTGGAGCTGGGGTGGCTGCGCTCCTGGGGCCAGGACGAGGGCTGGTATTCCACGCCGTTTGGCGCAGCGCTTTTCGCGATCCTCAATGGGAGCGTTTTGATAGCCATTATATGGGTGAGCGCGCGCTCGATCTCGCGCCTGGACTTGGCTCGGGAATCCGTCGGCGGCGCTCTGCGTGAGAGTATGCTGCGATACCGATTTTTGGCCGATGTGATGCCGCAGATAGTTTGGAGCGCGAAGCCGGACGGGACGTTGGGTTATTATAATAGGCGGTTCTATGACTATACAGGATTGAGTGAGGAGTTAACCCGGGACTGGAGTTGGTGCACGGTGCTGCATCCCGAGGATCTGGAACGCTGTATGGAGCTTTGGCGGGAGTCCATGCGTACCGGGGCCAGGTTTGAAGTGGAATACCGATTTAAGCGGATGGATGGGGTGTATCGGTGGCATTTGGGATTGGCGGTGCCCTTGCG
>JAYTYG010000449.1:0-1781 GCA_043742585.1 Spartobacteria bacterium | reverse complement strand
CCCTCTGGTCAAAGCTCCCCGTGCCCCCGAACTCGCCGCTGGAAGCCATGGCCTACGTCCCTTGGCAGGGCATGAACCGCGCCGTGTTCGACTCCCTTTGCAGCGTCCTCATCCGCGCACAATCCGCCATCCCCGCGCTCGATCAAATTTTGCTGGAAGCCCAAACGCGCCTGCATCGGCAGCAGGCCATTTTAACCGATTTCATTCTCAACGCCATGGATGAGGGCTGCACTCAATTCCCAATTGGGAGCTGGCAACGCGCGCTGCTCGAGGCAATCCCGCAGCAAACCGCCGAACAGCTCCCGGGCGCGGCGCGCTTGGAGGTGCTGGAGATTCAACCTTTACGCAAAGTGGTGTTGACGTTTATTGCACCAAGTGCCACCAGTTTTATAGTCCGCCAGAAACGCTCCGGCGAACAGGCTTTCAGAATGATAGCAAGCGGCGTCACTCAGAAAACATTCATCACTAACCCCCTACCCAATGGCGACTATGAGTTCGACGCCATTGGACATAACTCCTGCGGCAACGGCGCCCCGAGCGCCCCCATCGCACTGAGCGTCTAAAGTCTGCGCATTCTTGGCGCGCTCACTTATCATATGTAACACTTTGCCAGGGGTGGTAAAAAGGAAGGGGCGGGTTCGGAGTTTACTCCAACCCGCCCCTTTCATTTCCCCACGCTCCCCCCGCCGCCGCCCCGGCCGCGCGCCTCCAGCCCGCAGCACCGGAAGTTGTGCCAGGAATCCGAGCCGATAGCGCCACAACGCGCAAATATTACACAGGAATAGCGACAGGGTGTCGCGCCCCTGTTCGCCGGCTCCAGTGTAAATCAAACGGTCAACTTCCTGCTACCGGCCGCACTTACCGCTTATGAGAATCGATCGCTTCACCCAAAAAATGCAGGAAGCCCTGCAAGCCGCCAATCAGATCGCCACTGACCAGCAGCAGCAGGAAATCGCCAACACCCATCTCCTCGCCGCCCTGCTCAACCAAAGCGAAGGCGTCACCCGGCCCCTCCTAGACAAACTCGGCGTCTCCACCGCCACCCTCAAAACCCGGCTCGACGAGCTCCTCGCCAAACGCCCCAAAGTCCAGGGCTCGGGCCTGGAAGCATTTCTCGGACAAGAAATTCGCGACACACTTGACCGCACCGAAAAGGAAATGGCGCGAATGAAAGATGAGTTCGTGAGCGCCGAGCATTATCTCCTCGCCCTGGTGGACAGCAAATACGATGCGGCCAAGCTCCTCGCCGATAGCGGGGTCACGCGCGACAAACTCATGCAGGCCCTCCAGCAGGTCCGCGGCTCCCAACGCGTCACCGACCAAAACCCCGAGGGCAAATATCAAACCCTCGAAAAATACGGACGCGATCTCACCGAGGCCGCCCGGCGCGGAAAGATCGATCCGGTGATCGGGCGCGACAACGAGATCCGCCGAATCATGCAGGTGCTGTCCAGGCGCACAAAAAACAATCCGGTGCTCATCGGCGAACCCGGCACGGGCAAGACAGCGATCGTCGAGGGCCTGGCGCGACGGATCATTTCCGGGGACGTGCCGGAGTCGCTGAAAAACAAACGCATCATCTCCATGGACTTGGGTGCAATGATCGCAGGCGCGAAATTCCGAGGGGAATTCGAGGACCGCCTCAAAGCGTTTTTAAAAGAAGTCACAGACTCGCAGGGCGAGATCATCCTCTTCATCGACGAGCTCCACACCATCGTCGGGGCAGGCGCCAGCGAAGGCGCAGTGGACGCTTCCAACATGCTCAAGCCCCAGCTCGCCCG
>JAYTYG010000448.1:0-6535 GCA_043742585.1 Spartobacteria bacterium | reverse complement strand
AAAGTGCAGATATTCGCGTAAGCCGATGCTGGCAAAGTATTTACGCCAAAGGCGTTACGCCCTACAGCCCAGGGTTGCGAGGAACGAGCTACCCTGGGACCCGGCGAAAAAGAGAATCCAACCCCAACGTGGGTTGCGCCCAAGATCGGCCTTTGGCGGAACCGCGTTGCGGTTCGATCGGCTCTGGCTCAGTCCCATGGTAGGCCCGCAGCGGGCCAACCCTGGGCTGGAGGGCTTAACGCCTTTGGCGTAGAAGCCTTGCCGCCAGCGCTTTATTGCAGGATCTAGACTTTCCCATCGTCATTTTAGATGAGTAAGCCCTGACGGAGGACGGTATGGCCTCATGGTTTCCGGGTTCGATCACGCCGCCAAACGCGCATTACTTTCCTGAGACGCTACAGCCGCATCGACGCAGGAGAGTCCAGGCACTTGTGCAAGACTATATTCACTATGTTTTTTCTGTGGGCACTGCGGTTTTCATTTCCGGGCGGCCCGGTTAGCGCAGGAGCTGACCGAAAAGCAGGAACGCTCCCAGCAACAGAAAAAGGCCGCCTGTGAGGACCTTGACCAGCGCGGTGCGCTCGCTTTGGAACCGCAGCAATGCCTGAGTGCGCATACCGCCCCAGGCCAGGCCGAACACCAGAATCAGCGGGAGAATAAAGGCCAGGTTATATAACAGCAGATGCCCCACTGCGTTGTCATGGCCACTGTGCAGCATATATAAAATGGTGGGCAGATAGACCTGCCCAGTACACGCCAACTCCAGGAGCGAGATGGCGACGCCGACGATAAATGCCGCCAGCACGAAACGCGTGGCCCGCGATCCCTGCCGGATGACTGTATGAATCTGGCTCTTGAGGATGCCCGGCAACTGGATCGACATGTCGCCCATCCGACCACGCGAAGCCAGATACGCATCGCGAAAACTCAGCGTCGCCACCACCAGAGCAAAGCCCGCCAGGATTTGATTGAGAAGCCGGCCCGCAGTTTGGACCCCGGCGATCTTGCTTAAGACCTGAGCCAGGCCGAATCCGACGGCGAAATAAGTGAGGAAAACCGCGAGGATAAAAGCGCCGCCGATGGCTAGGATCTCGCGCGGCGTGCGGCGGGCGACTTGCAGATAAGAGATCAGGAAAATCAGCGTGGCAAAGGCGCACGGGTTAATGCCATCGAGCAGCCCGGCCAGGCTGATCACGCCGAAGCTCAACGCTTCGTAGCGCTGCGTCACCACAGTCGCTGCGCCGGCTATTTCTGCGGTCGCTGTCTTCGCCCAATCCGGCTCGGGAGCCTGGGTGCGATTGCTGCGCAGAAGATCGCCCAGCTTCGGGAAAGTGATCTCCTCGCGCACCAACGCCCCGGCCTGCGTGAAGACAGCCGGCGAGGCCAGGTGCAGGGTGTCCTTGAGCTGAAACCGGGCGGACAACGCTTCGCTCAACAACGCCTGCTGCGGGTCGTCGATGTCATGTTCCTCGATAAGCATGCGCGGGAAATCCGGCGCATGCCGGTCCAGCATCTCCCGCACACGCTGACACTCCCGGCAGCCCACTTTATGAAAGAAGATCACCCGAAATGGGGCCTGCCTTGGCGCCGCAGAATCTGCCGGGGCGATGGCATTTGCGGCGCCGCCCGCTTGCGCCGGGGCGAGCTGCGCCAGGGCGCTGAAGCTGGTGAAAGCCGCGTCCTTATCCAGCCCGAAATGCTTCAGCATCTTGCCAAGCTCCGTCTCTCGAATCTCCACGGCCAGCGACACCAAAATGCCGTAAGCGCGGCCCAGCCGTTTATAGTTGTAGCGCAGATAATTCCCAACGCGCGTCCGGGCTTCGGACTCCTCGGATTGCGTGGCGAGCAAGGCCCCGAAGCCTGCGGGATCGATCGGATTCCCGAGGCGCAGCAAAGCAAATTGCGCTTCAAAGCGGACGCTCTCCGACGGGTCGCGCGAGAGCTTCTCCAGAGCCGACGTCCACTCCGGAGTGGGCTGGCCCCCGGTTTTTTGCGCCCAGGCACCGTATTCAGGGCCCGAAGAGAAGATCTCGCGCTCGAGATCCTCGTGATCCCGGACGCTATGGGCATCGTCGAACCAATGCCGCCACCCATTGTTATGAGGCGCCGCCAGGAACGGGATAACGGCCCGCACCCAGGCGGAATCATCTTTGAGTAACGCGTCGAGATGCGACTGGGCTGCCGCCGGGCCAAGCGCACGGAAAGCCGCGCGCCGCAGCCAGGGATTGGGAGAGTTTATAAACGGCTCGATGAGCGTCTGCTGGCCCGACCTGGCAAGCAGCACGATCGCCAATACCTTGTGCGAATCCAGCGCGCCGGGATTCCCGAAGAGCGCTTGCGCCCAATTGAAAATGGCCCCGCGGCATTCGGAAGATTGCGCGGATCTATCCAGCGAATCATTCAGCAAGTCATCGGGCTGGAGCAGTGCATCCGGCCGGCTCAATTCTGCGAGCAAGCCGGCGAGCCGCTGGGGCTTTTGCCACAGCTCAATGGCGCCTTCGCGGACGTCATCGGTTTTGTCCCGTAAAAGGCGGTGCGCGAGTTCCAGGAAGGGGCCGTCCCGCCAGTTGTCCACGGCGCTGAGCGGCCCTGCGAGCAAGCGGCGATCAAGGTCGTTGAAGGTATCAAAGGACGTCACCAAAAATTGCGCGGCCAGCACATCGCCCTGACTCGCCAATACCACTGCGGCCCGGAACCGTTGCTGTGGAGAGCCTTCCCGGAAAAAGCGTGCGAGCGCTATTTTCAAATCGTCCGGCGGAGCGGGAATGTCCGGAATGGACGGAATGGACGGAGTGGACGCGGCGGGGGCGGCGGGGGCGGCTCCTAGGGCTTTGTACAGCCGGTCGAGCAGCGGATTGCCTTTGGGCGCGTCCACGGGCGCGCCGGGGCCGGTGGACGGCCGAATCGTGTCCGGTGGCAGCACCAGCACGTCCAGCACTGCATCCACAATCACAGGGTCTTTCGACTGGAGCGCTTTCAACAGCAAACTGGTGTATTTGCCTTTCGATGCAAGCAACCGCAGCGCAGACGCGGCGACGTCCCGGTTGGGATGCCCCGCAAACCGAGCGGCGTAAACCACCCGCGCACCGGCACTGTCCCCGCGATCTTCGAGAGCTTCCAGGCATTGCAGAATCACCTCCGGGGGCGCACTCCAAAGTTGCTCGAAAAGCTCCGGGGGCGCCTTGTTACCTTGGCTTAAAAAGGTGCGCAAAATCGGCGCTTTAAGATCGTTCTGAAGTTTAAATTCCTCGCATAGAATCGGGCTAAAAACTTTAACATTCCGATCCTGAAGATTTTGGAACGCTTCCACCGCAGTCACCCGCACGAAAAGATCATCGTCGTGGAGCCGCTGTTTCACAGCGTCCGCGAGCGCGCCGAGCTTGCGTTTGCCGATGGCTTCCAGCGCGGCCGCGCGCACACGCCAGCGCGGGTCGCCCAAGGCGCCGGTCAACATCGCGCTGACGTCGCCTTGCGTGCTGGCGCCCAAGGCTTCGAGGGCACTGACCACCACGTTCTCCGACGGATGTTTGATAAACGCTTCGAGCGCCAATATCTGCGCCCCCTCACCCGCATGCGCCCCCACCCCGCGCAGCATCGCGTGCAGCACGCTCTCCGCCTGCTCCGTCCCCAGCCGCTCCACGATCAACCCCGTCGCGCGCTTCCCGCCCGCCTCGAACGCCGCATCCACAGCGGTCTCGCGCACGAGCGGATTCGGTGAGCCTAGGAAATCGGCGATCACAGGCAAGACGCCCGCGCCGGCTTTGCCGAGGGTGGCAAGCGCCAGGGATTGGGCTTCCACGGTGCCGAGACAAAGCTCGCGAGCCAAGGCGCTGCCTTGTTTGGGCAGCGATTGGAGAATAACGACGCGGTATTCCGCAGCCTTCATCGCGGCTTTTGCAGCAGTCTCGAGATTGGGCTGTTGGCTGAGAAACGCCTCAATCTGCGCGATGGCGTTGAGACCGAATCGGTCCAGCCTTTGCAGGGCGCGGTCCGAGCGCTCGCGGTTGCCGGACATGATCTCTAGGGCCAGGGTGCGAAACTGCTCGTCACTGAGCGGCTGGGTGCTGAGCGCCGCCGTGGCCCCGGTGCTCCAAGCTTTCCAGCGCGCGAGCGCCTGCTCATTGGCCCCGGAGCTTGGGTCGTCGAGAAAGGGATCGAAGTTGAAAGTATCCCCGGCGGCTTCCTCCAAAAGGTCCAGCGCGCCGGAGCGGGTGGCCAGCTTCGGATGTGTGAGCAGCGCGACGAGCTTGGCCGCTGGAAACGGCTTCAGCCCTTTCACCAGGGAATGCACCGCCGCGCTCTGATCTTCGCGTCCGAAGGTTTCCAGCAACGCAGGCCATTCATCATCAGGCACGCCGGAGGCGCGGTATTCTTCCAGGCGGCGAAGGGAGAGACCCTCCGGAGTATTGAGCGCGCCGTGGGCGGGCGCGGCCGGGAACGTGCAGGCAAGCACGAGCCCAATGAACCCAATGCGGCTGGCGCGGTGCAAAGTTTTTTGGAATATCCTCATCGGCTCAATGCAGGAGAGCGTAGGCGACTATGTTGACGTTGATCTCAAGGGAGTTCTGTATTTCGTTTCCACAACAGCAACAGCAGCCAGTCGAATGCTGCGTGTCGTTTAACCCGTGCCGGGAATAGATGCAGACGTAGCGACCGTTGATTTCTATCCCTTCAATCGCCGCCGTGCCGCTGGAATGCGAGAGCTCGAGCTTTTCAATTTGAAACACTGTCCGAAAAATCGGGTGCTTCAGCGGCACCGCAGCTATCGGCTGCTCGGGCAGCACCGTCTTCAACTCCCGCCGAAACGCCGTATCCCACTCCTTGCTCGAACACCCCGAGGACGCCAATAGAAAGCCCCCGTTCTGCAGATACTTGGCCAGGTTCTCGCGCTCGGCCTGAGGGAGCCGGAAATCGCCTTCGCCGGTCATCACGATAAATGGGAAGTCGAAGATCTCTTTGGAATCGAGCTTCACCGGCTTGAATCTGCGGTCGGTGACGATGGTGGTTTTTTGCTGGAGCGTGGTGAGAAAGTTGTCGCTGAAACAGCGCGAGGTCTTGTTCCCGGCGTAAATGACGTTGGCGCATTGCACCACGCCTTCCTTCTCGGCCTGGGCGAGGAAGGGCGAACTCAGGAACGCGAGTGCGATGAGAAGCGGTATGATTTTCATGGGATATAGGGAGCTGGAAACCGCAGGATGCAGATATTTAACACCAACACGGGCGTTTAAATCAATGAGCGCACAGGAGTGACAGGAGTGACAGGAGTGACAGGAGTGCAGGCAGGGCTTACGCAGCTAAATTCCTCTGTAAAGCCCGCCCTCATAGATCCCAAAGGGCTTCGATATATCCCAACGGGATTACGCCCTCCAGCCCAGGGTTGGCACGCTGCGGGCCTACCCTGGGACTGAGCCAGAGCGGATCGAACCGCAACGCGGTTCCGCCAAAAACCGATCCCGGGCGCAACCCACGTTGGGGTTGGACGCTCTCCTTCCACGGTTCCCAGGGTAGCTCGTGCCTCGCAACCCTGGGCTGTAGGGCTCAACGCCTTTGGCGTAACTGCCTTTGCGTCCAGCGCTTTATACGTGGAAATAGATTTTCTTATAGCCATTTTAGATTCGTAAACCGCAGGCGTTCAAGGAGTTGCGTCGGGATTGCAAAGCATCTTTCTGTCCGAAGCTCGTTGTCCCAGCCACTCCGCTCCCTCTGTGTCCTTCGTGTTTCATCTTCTGTTTTCGGCGCCCCTCATTTCGCATCGGGCCCGCTGAAGTAACGTTTCACCGCGTCCCGATAACTTTCCGGCACGGTTTCCGCCGCCACAGCTTCGCCTCCAGTCCGACGTGGCGCGCGGTTGGTGAGCTCATCCTTTTCCACATTCGCACCGTCGTCAGGATTGCCTTTGCCGGAACCATCGCCGCGCCCCAAGCCCGCACTCCCCTTCTGCCCAAAGCGCGACCGCGACGGCCCGTAGATCGGGAGCTGCGGCATCTTACCGCGCATGGAAAACCCGCTGTCACTATTCCCGCCAGGCCCCTGCTGGCCCATGCCGGGTTTCTGCCCAGGTTGACCGTCCTTTTCTCCTGGCCCCTTTGGCTTGGGAATGAGCGCGTCCATGAGCTGCTCCAGCGTTTGCGCCAGTTCCTCGGGCCAGAGAAATTTGGGATCGCCTTCGCCTCTGCACATTTCACAAATGCCGTTCTTTTTGCGGAGCAACGCTTCGAGCTTGGCCAGCGCTTCGCCGGCGCGATCGCTGGCGATTTTGCTGTCGGCCTTTTCCCCGGCTTGCGCGGCCTCGTCCATGGTGGGCGGGATCTCCAAGTCCCGGAGAGCTTGCAAAAACTTTTCGCCGTCGGCTTTCATCGACGCAAAATCCTCTGGCAGCGCGTCCACGGCCCCGCCGATGTTTTTTTCCATCTCCCGCAAGTTGCCCGCGATTTCTTTTTGGCGCTGCGCCAGATCCCCTAGTGCCTGGCCCGCTTTGGATTCGCCCCGGCGGATTTGTTCCAAGGCCCGATTCAAATCTTTAACGAGGTCGCGC
>JAYTYG010000447.1:0-3542 GCA_043742585.1 Spartobacteria bacterium | reverse complement strand
TCGTGTTGATCGCGATTGTCGGCACGGGCGGCCTTCGCCCCGCGCTCGCCGCGATCGAGCAGGGGCGCGACCTCGCGGTCGCCAGCAAGGAAATCCTGGTCATGGCCGGCGAAGCGGTGATGACTGCGGCCCGGCGCAAAGGCGTGAAGGTGTTGCCGGTGGATAGCGAGCACAACGCCATCTTTCAATGCATCGAGGGGCGCGATCCCCGGGATGTGAAGCGGCTGATTTTGACCGCCAGCGGGGGGCCGTTCCGTCAGTTGCCTGCGAAGGATTTGGCGCACGTGACTTTGGAGCAGGCGCTCAAGCATCCGACGTGGGAGATGGGCAGGAAGATCACGATCGATTCCGCGACGCTCTTTAATAAAGGGCTCGAAATGATCGAGGCGCGTTGGCTCTTCGACGTGGAGATGCAGCGGATCGACGTCATCGTGCATCCCCAGAGTGTGATCCATTCCATGGTGGAATTCATCGATAGCTCGGTGCTGGCCCAGCTTTCGGTCAGCGACATGTGTTTTCCCATCCAATACGCAGTGACCTGGCCCCAGCGCGTCCCGAACAGTCTCGCGTCCTTGGATTTTGCGGCCTTGGCCAAGCTCGAATTCGAGGCGCCGCGAGTCGCGGATTTCCCGGCCTTGAACTTGGCGCGCTGGGCCGGGGAAAGCGGGGGCACGCTCGCCGCCGTGCTCAATGCCGCCAACGAAGTGGCGGTGGCCGCTTTCCTAGATCGGCGCTGCGCGTTCCCGGCGATCTGGGGGACGGTGGAGCGGGTAATGAAAGAGCATACGCTCATTGCGGCGCCGGATCTCGATGCTATTTTGGGAGCGGACGACTGGGCGCGGCGACGTGCTGCGGAGCTCCTGTGAATAGTGCTATAAATATCCGACCGCGATTGATCCTTTTTAACCCTGCTTTTACTGCTAACTGAACATTTCTGACCTGCGCCCTGTCTAAGAACATGCGCTTTAGGTCTTCTGCTTTTCCATTCGGACTTTTCCTTCGCTTAACCTCCTTTTTCTAAATGACGATCACATCGATTCTTAAATTTCTCTTCATCTGTTTTGAGGTGCTGGTCTTCTTTAACCTGATGATCATCGTCCACGAGTTGGGGCATTTTCTCGCAGCGCGCTGGCGCGGCTTGGTGATTGAGAAATTCGGGATCTGGTTTGGTAAACCGCTCTGGGAGAAGAAGATCAATGGAGTGGTTTACAGCCTCGGATCCATTCCCGCTGGCGGATTTGTCGCCTTGCCTCAGTTGGCACCGATGGAAGTGATGGAGGGCAAAGTCGAAACCTCGCGCGATCAGTTGCCGCCGATTTCGGCGCTCGATAAAATCATCGTCGCCTTTGCCGGCCCGCTCTTCAGCTTTTTGTTGGCTGCGGTCTTTGCTGTCATCGTTTCGCAGGTCGGTAGGCCGGTCAGGCAGACCGAATCCACTACAGTGCTCGGCGTGGTGGCTCCGGATTCACCGGCCTCTAGAGCGGGGTTGCTTGCCGGGGATCGCATTCTGAAGGTGGACGGAGAGCCGGTGACTCGCTTCGGGGGGATGGGCAGCGATAGCATTACTTGGCGTATTGTGCGCAGCGAAGGCGAGACCATCGCCATCGATTACGAGCGCATGGTCGCCGGTCAACCCAAGGTCGAAACCGTCAACGTAAAGCCAGAAGTGGCACAGACCAAGTTCTGGACCCGGAAAGGTTTGCGCCAGATCCAGATTGAACCCAAGGAAACGCCGGTCGTCGGGGAAGTGACTCCAGGTGGGGCGGCCGACCAGGCCGGAGTGAAGTCAAAAGACGCGATCGTGGGAGTCAATGGCAAGTTGATCTACGGATTTAAAGATCTCTCTCAGCTCATGGCCAAAAGCGGGGGCAACCCACTCACGTTCACCCTAGAGCGCGACAACAAGAATATTGAGAGCGGCCCGTTGACGGTGAGTTCAGCGATCATCAGGGACGTCAGTAAGGGGCTGCCGGCGGAAAGCGCGGGGTTGAAGGTCGAGGATCGCGTGTTTGCCATCAATGGTCAGCCGGTGACGTCGTCAGGCACACTGATCGAATTGATCCGCGCTGGGGGCGCCAAAGAGGTAACTCTTGGAATCGATCACGGCGGTCAACGCATGGATGTTAAACTCACTCCGACTCTGGCCGAGACCGACGGGGAAACACGCCTGATGATCGGCGTGGTGTTGGAGGATGATTTCGGCATTAAATTCGATCCGCGCGGCCGCACTGTGATCGTGAATCCGGGCACAGTTGAGCAGCTCAGGGGCGCGTTCATGTCGATTTTCAACACCATCGGCGCCGTGGCTTCGCGCAGGTCGGATATTAAGCTCCAGCATATGGGCGGACCCGTGATGATGATGCAGGTTTATTATGGCTTCTTTAAGCTCGATTTCGCCGAAGGTTGGCGCCTGGCCCTATGGTTCAGCGTCGTGCTTAACGTGAATCTGGCCATGATCAATATGCTGCCAATTCCCGTGCTCGATGGCGGCCACATCACGCTCGCTCTCGTCGAGTCGATCCGCCGCAAGCCCGTTAATGTGCGGATTTTGGAGTATGTGCAATCAGCGTGCGGCATGATGATTATCGGGTTCATGCTCTATATCTGCTTCTTTGATGTGCAGAATTTATTCAGCGGTGGCGGTCCTAAAAAAGTGGTGCCTACTCCGGCGGCCGTTGAGCCTAAAAAATAACCCGTGAGGGCGGGTATTAGTCGGCATCCGGGTCAAGCTCCCAGCTTGCAGGCCCATGGGGGCAGGCATTATTTGTCAGCGCTTGAATTCCACCTCTCCCATGACTTACTGCGAGTCTCCCTTTAACTATCAACGGCGCTTGACGCGCGTGGTGTCCGTCGGCGCCGTGGCCGTGGGCGGCCTCGAACCCATCCGCGTCCAGTCGATGCTGACCTGCGACACGATGGATACGGCGGCTTGTATCCAGCAAACTTTGGAGCTGGTGGCTGTGGGTTGCGAGATCGTCCGTATCACCGCGCCCACGGTTAAAGACGCGGCTAATCTCGAACACATCGTCGCAGGGTTGCGCGCGGTGGGTTGCCATGTGCCGATTGTCGCCGATATTCATTTCAAGCCCGACGCGGCCATGGAAGCCGCCAAATGGGTCGAAAAAGTCCGCATCAATCCCGGTAACTACGCGGATTCAAAAAAGTTCAAAATCCTCGAATACACCGACGCGCAATACGCCGCTGAGCTCGATCGGATCCGGGAACGTTTCACCCCGCTTGTGGAGCTTTGCAAGGCGCGCGGAGTGGCCATGCGGATTGGCACCAATCACGGCTCGCTCTCGGACCGGATCATGAATCGCTTCGGCGACACGCCCTTGGGCATGGTCGAAAGCGCTTTGGAATTCGCCCGGATCGCCCGGGCGCTGGGCTATCACGATTTCATTTTCTCGATGAAATCTTCCAACCCAAAAGTGATGATCGGCGCCTATCGCCTTTTGGTGGCGCGCCTGCGCGCGGAAGGGGCCGATTGGAATTATCCGATTCATCTCGGAGTCACCGAGGCCGGCGATGGCGAGGATGCC
>JAYTYG010000446.1:0-3790 GCA_043742585.1 Spartobacteria bacterium | reverse complement strand
GGTGAAAAGTGAAAAGTGAAAAGTGAAAAGTGAAAAGTGAAAAGTGAAAGGGTGAAGCGGTACAGGGGTGCGCCTGCGAGGGACCTCATCACTCATACTTCATACTTCATACTTCCCCCCACCCCCCCATCCCCCCTTCGCGCGGCCCGTTCACTATCCGGTCCCTGTCCCCGTCCACATCCACATCCACATGGTGGCTGAGCATTCTGTCCCCATCGAATGTGAAGAACCCCGCGAAGGTTTTGCCGGCAAGCAATAGCGGCAGCCAGTATACGTCGTCCTCCCACATCTGCGCGTAAGGGATGGCATCGAGAGCAACCCAAAACGGGTCAGCCTCGGCGGTCTCAATGGGCGCCCCGAGCAAGTCGGTGGCGAGAAAAACCGTGCAGTGCAAGCTATACCCATCCTCGAATTGGAAGGACAGTTCGCCGCGTTGCTGGAGGCCGAGCGGGGTCACTCCCACCTCCTCTTGGGTCTCGCGAATGGCCGAGGCATACGCAGTTTCGCCTGGTTCTAGCTTGCCGCCAGGGCCATTGACTTTGCCGGCCCCCAAGCCGCGCTTCTTTCGGATCAGCAACAAGCGATTGTCTTTTTCAATAAAGCAAAGGTTCGCCCGCTCGCGCGGCTTCCAGATAGACCAGTCCATGTGGCGGCGACTTTAGTGGAGGCCATCCTAAAGCCGCAAAATAAAAAGCGCGGCGCCGCCTGTCGCGTTGATGCGTTGATGCGTTGATGCGTTGATGTGTTTAGTTTTACATTCGTGACCTTGGTGGGTGCGCGCGCTGCAACGGGACGAGCCGCTATTGTCGCGGTGTATTTTAGGCATCCATCCTTTCACCTCGGTAGTTGAAATTCCATGTGGCTCCGAGTTAGTCGTGGCTTGCTCCGCGTTTTAGGATTTTAACGCAGAGCCGCAGAGGTTCAGAAGGGCGGGATAGCGAGTTTGCCGGTTAGCAGCCGCCCGTCGGTCTTTATTCTCCGCGACTCTGCGACTCTGCGTTAACTCCTGATTCCATCGGCATTCGGCTCGGCGCGTTGGAGTAAAATCCGCCAAAGATTCGTAAGTCCTAGCCTGCACCCGCCGCCGCCCGCCGCCGCCCACAGCCATTCAAGCCACCCGCTGCGTTACAACTTGGATTCGAGCCGGGACAGCGTCGCTACGAAAGCGCTTGGGGTTTGCGCATCGCGCAGCTCCTGCTCGGTGTCGGGGTCTTTGAGAATTCGCGCCAGGAGCCCGAGGATTCGCAGATAATCGGCATCCATCGTCGATGGCAGGCCGATGCAAAAGACATAGCGGATGAGCTGGGGACAGCCCTCAAAAACCAAGCCCGGCTCGAATCGGCCCACGCTGATCACCATCGCTCGGACCGCGCGGGTCCGGGTATGTGGAATGCAGATGCCGAAATCGCATCCGCGCTCGGCGGCGCAGGGGGCGGCGACGCGTAACTCGGAGTAAAGCTTGTCCCAATCGAGCACATCGGGCTCATCGCGGAGCAGGCCCGCCACCTCTTTAATGGCGGCGTCCGACGTGGTGGCGGCCAGATTAAGTCGCACGTGCTCTGGCGCTAAAACATTGGAGAGAGTGGTCATATGGCGGTTCCGCTCCACTTGAGTTTCTGCCGCAGGACCTCGAAGAAAGTCATGCCGGGCAGCATTGCCAAAGAAAGCCGATGCGCGGCCTTCGTTGCCCGGATCCGGTCGCCGGGCTCGATGTGGATGGCGTTTTGGCCGTCCAAGGTGAGGAAGATATTGTGCTGATCAAAGGACGGCACGATCTCAAGAGTGGCGGTGTCGCTGACAACGATCGGTCGCATTGTGAGCACATGCGGGCAAATCGGCGCGATGACAAATACCCCGCTATCGGGAGTGAGCACGGGGCCGCCGGCGCTCAAGGCATAAGCGGTGGAGCCCGTGGGAGTGGCCACGATCAGGCCATCGGCATTGTAGCCGCTGACGCTGGAGCCGTTGATGAGGACATCGATTTTGATCAGGCGCAGGAGTTCGCCCCGGCTGATGACAGCTTCGTTTAAGGCCGTTTCACAAAGTATCGTGGTCCCGTTGCGGATGACTTCGACCGAAAGCAGGGTGCGCTCGCTCAGTGTGTAATTGCCCGACAACAGACATTCGACGGCCTGCCGCCAGGCCTCGGAGCTGGACGAAGTCAGAAACCCGAGGGAGCCCAGGTTGATCCCCAAGATGGGCGGCAGGCGATGCCCGAGGTCATGCACGATTTGTAAAAGAGTGCCGTCGCCGCCGAGGACGATGATCAAGTCGCACTCGTCGGCAAGATCGCCGGCTGTGGCAGCGGATTGCGCCCCGACGAGGCTGGCAGTTCGGTCCTCCATGACCAGCTCGGAGCCGTGGCGCTGGAACTCCGCGCAAAGCCCGGCAATGAGGGGCGCGGCGGCGGGCTTGGCGGTATTGGCGATTAGCCCAAGACGGAGCGTAGACATGCGAGATATTCTTTATTGCCCGAGCCGCCGAGGATCGGGGACTCGATGCATCCTGACCACTGGCATTGGAGTTTGGCACTCACAAAAGCGCGGATCTTCTCCACTGCGCGCGCGTGCAAAGCGGGATCGCGCACCACTCCGCCGTGGGCGACGTCTTCCTTGCGCAATTCGAACTGCGGTTTGATGAGGGGGATGATGACGCCTTGCGGCCCGAGCAATTCGAGGGCGGGCGGCAGGATCAAGCTCAGTGAAATAAAGGAAACGTCGATCACGCAGAGCGTGATTTCTTCGGGGATATCCGCGCGGTTGAGATACCGGGCGTTGAGTTTCTCTCGGACCACGACCCTGGGATCGCTGCGGATTTTCCAGTCCAACTGGGAGTGCCCCACGTCGATGGCATAGACCTTGGCGGCCCCGTGCTGCAGGAGGCAGTCGGTGAACCCGCCGGTGGACGCCCCAATGTCCAGGCAGATCGCGCCGGCGGGATCGATCCCGAATTCCTTCAAAGCCGCCTCCATTTTATGGCCGCCCCGGCCCACGTAGCGGTCCGGGGTTTTCACCGCAATCACAGCGTCTTCGGGGACTTTCGTGCCGGCCTTATCCAGCACCCGATCCGCCACGCTGACTTCGCCGGCCATGATGGCCCGCTGCGCTTTTTCGCGACTCTCGTAAAATCCGCGGGCCAGCAGCAGGAGATCGAGGCGATGTTTTGGGGCAGGCACAGGGATGAAGAAATAGCGATTCAGCAGGGCGGCAACTCCCGGCCCCGAGCTGTCTAGCGGGGCTTGTGCCCCGGAGAAATGATATTATTGGGCCGCCGGGGCGCGCGCAGAAGGATGAATGATGAAGGGTTGGAGACCGCATGTGCCGTTAATTCCGAAGCTTCTCATCATTCATCATTCATCATTCATCCTTCATAATTTCCGATAAAGTGGGTCGCACGAAAAAATCTTGCGCCCGGCAGTTTTCAAAAGAACATCCGCTGCCCCATGTCCGATGAAAATTTACGCGAATCCATCAAGGAAATGATGGTGGAGAATTTAATGCTGCGAGTTTCCAAGGAGGAGATTAGCGATGACATGGCGTTGTTTGGCCCAGATGGCCTGGGGCTCGATTCAATCGATGCGTTGGAGCTCGTGGTCTCACTGGAGAAGAAGTTCGGCGTTACGGTCCCGAATTCCGAGACTGCCCGGGAGGCGTTGGCCTCGGTGAATTCGATTCACGATTACGTGGTGGCGCAGCGCAAAGCTGTTTAAGCACAGATCCAGGCCGGACTAATCCGCAGATTAACGCGGAGGCGCGGAGGCGCGGAGGCGCGGAGGCGCGGAGGCGCGGAG
>JAYTYG010000445.1:0-2395 GCA_043742585.1 Spartobacteria bacterium | reverse complement strand
GTACAAGTTACAATTGCGTGACAATCGCGTTACATTTATGTGTCGAAACCGAATTCGCTAACCGCATGTTCGCAGCACAATCCCTGCCGATCACTACTGCCCTGCAGCCCCCGTTTTACTATTAAATATGTCGACTAATCCTTTCATTCCTTGGCCTTACCTCGACTCGCTTTACGACTACCTCCCCTGCCTGCGCCAGCCTTTGGCGCAATTGCCGCCCGCCAGCGTGGGGCGCGAAGTGGCGATCATCGGGGCCGGCTCGGCCGGGCTGGCCGCCGCTTACGAGCTGGTGCGGATCGGTTTGCGCCCGGTGATCTTTGAAGCCGGCCCGCGCATTGGCGGGCGACTGCATACGCGCCACTTCAGAGAAGCCGACGGCAGCCCGGCGACAGCGTTTGCGGAGCTGGGCGCCATGCGCATCCCCACGTCGGCGCGCGTTTTTTTCCATTACGCCGAGCGCTTCGGCATGGACACCTCGGTGCCCTTCCCCGACCCCGGCCTGGTCGACACGCTCCTGCACTACGAGAACCAGACGCACTCGTGGCCGGGCGGTCAGGAAGTGCCCGCCGCGTTCCACACCGTGCAACAAAACTGGCGCTACTTCATCACCCCGCTGGTTTCCAAAATCCAGACCCCGTGGAAGCTCGGCGACATGAAAGAAGTCTCGCGCATCTGGCAGACCTACATCGAACGCTACAAGGACAAGAGCTTCTATCAGGTCATGCGCAATGAGTCCGCCGTTTGGGGCGCCGACGATCTCAACCGCTTCGGCGCGCTGGGCATCGGCACGGGCGGCTTTGGCCCGCTCTACCATGTGGGCTTCACCGAGATCCTGCGCATCATCGTCCACGAATGGGAGAATAACCAAAAGCTGGTCACCAATGGCGTCAGCGAATTGACCAACCAATTCTACACCCGACTGGAAGATACGCCCCTGGGCCGGGTCAGCGTGCGGACCGCCGGCGAACTTCATCTCAACACCCCGGTCAACGCCGTCCGCCAGAACGCGAGCGGCGAGCCGCTGCTGGTCTACCGCGACCCCATGACCGGCGCCGAGACCAGCCGCAGCTTTCCTGCAGTAATCGTGGCCACCACCACGCGCTCCATGCAGATGCTCGGGCTGACCCTGCCCGGCCAGCCTGGACTGCCCGAGCGGGTCAAGGTGGCGGTGCGCAACCTGCACCACATGAACTCCTCCAAGCTGTTCATTCGCACCCGCGATAAATTCTGGCGGCGCCCGGGCGTGCGCCTGCCCCAGGCCATCCTCACCGACGAACTGCCGCGCGCGGTCTACCTGCTGGATTACCCACAAACAGATAACGGTGTCGTGTGCATGAGTTATACATGGGGCGACGACTCCACCAAGGTGATCGGGCTCTCCCCACAGGAATACTTTGGCCAGTGCAAACGCGCCATCGGCAGGCTCAGCCCGGAACTCGCCAGCCATCTCCAGCCGCTCAATAACGAACTGCTCGCCATCCACTGGGAGCAGGAAAGCTATTACCACGGCGCTTTCAAGATGCAGCTCCCCGGCCAGGATGGCGACCTGCACGCGGCTTACTTTAATTACCTGAGCGCGCTGGATGAGACGCGCGATACCGGCGTCTATCTGGCCGGCGACAGCGTTTCCTGGTCGGGCGGCTGGGTGGAAGGCGCCCTGCACACCGGCCTCAACGCCGCCTCCGCCGTTGCGCGCCGAGTGGGAGCCACGCTCGCCCCCAACTCACCGCTCGAACAACAGCCGCACCGCTACACTTACGGCTAAACTCCGTTATCTAAAATCAACCGATCCGCTGCGGGCAGCGGCGCGGTGGAAGGCAACGCGGTGGGCAAACGCAATTCCAGATCAATCCCCGGTTGGAGCCCACCAGGGAGACCGAAGCTTTCCACGCCGTGAGGAGAAGAGGGAAATGTGCGGACTGCTGCTGGCTCCTCACAAATTCCCCACCACCGTCTGCATGTAATGCTCAATATTGGCATGGAGCGCTTGAAGCTCAATGCGCGCGGGCCTGCACTTGGCAGCCGAGCGTCTACCCGGATGCAATTCGTCCCAGACCGGGCGCATCCCCTGATAGCGCCCCTTGCCGGGATCGTGGTTGCCAAAGCCCTCAACGATCTGGTTCCAGAGGGGCGGGCTAAAAAGTTCGGGGAATAAGATTTAATGCTTTCTGGATCGCATTTTTGAAAAATCACCTATTATTAGTTCAACTTAACAATGTCCGAACTTAGCGTGGCCGTTATCGGCGCTTCTCCAGACCGGAAAAAATACGGCAACAAAGCCGTCCGCGCCTATTTGGAGCGCTGGCCGATGCCGTGGCGAAGGGCTCGCCCAATCTGCCGGTCGCCAGCTTGAGCAGCACGCCCAGCCTGCCGGCGACCCTGATGCTGCAGCCCA